>NZ_CANSHK010000022.1:0-52117 GCF_947646745.1 uncultured Methylovirgula sp.
CCGTCGCCGCTGCCGCAGGTCAATCTATCGGCGCGCGTGGTGATCGTCGAAAACGACAAGTCGGTCGCTGCGGGCATGATCACCTTATTGCGCCAATGGGGATGTGAGACGAAAGCCGTCCGCAACTTCAGCGAAGCCAGCGATCTTACCGGCGGCCCGGCGCCGGATATCGTGCTGGCCGACTATCATCTCGACAATGGCGAAACGGGGCTGAAGTCCGTGCGGCTGATGCGCAGGGTCTTCGGCGCCAAGCTGCCGGTCATCGTCTTGACCGCGGACCGGACGCGCGACGTCGCCGCAGCCGCGCAAGAGGCCCGCTGCGAATTCATGCTCAAGCCCGTCAAGCCGGCTGAGCTGCGATCGCTCATGGTGCATCTCTTGCGCAAGACCTGAGAGCAAAATCCGGCGCTTTCGCCTGGGCGGAAATGGCCGAAAGTCCAATGGCGGCCGGAATGGCGGCTTCTATGATCGGCCAACGTCAGCGCGGCCAAATCCCGCCTCCCGGCGCCGCCTTTCTAGACAGGATTGCCTTTAATGCCCGCGACCGATGCCACATATCTCGAGGCCAAACGATTGGGACGCACGATGCTGGAACGATTTCTGATCGTCGACGATCATCCGCTGTTCCGCGAGGCACTGCAAAACGCCATCCATCTGGCTTTTCCGGTCGCCGAGATCCTCGAGGCAAGCTCCATCGAGGCGGCGCAAAAAACCCTCGACACGGAAGAAAATATCGATCTGCTTCTGCTCGATCTCTCGATGCCGGGCACGCGGGGGTTCGAAGGCCTACTGGCTTTGCGGCGGCAGCGTCCGCGACTGCCGGTCGTGGTTGTTTCGGGGCTCGAAGACAGCCGCATCGTCGCCGAGGCTTTGGCTTGCGGCGTCGCCGGGTTCATTCCGAAATCCGTACGCAAGCCGGAACTTGCCTCCGCCATCCGCAATATCATGAATGGTATGGTCTATGTGCCGGATTGGTATACGCCGGACGCGGCGGTGCCGGCCAATGATGTCACAGGCGTTGCGGCGCGCTTGAAGACGTTGACGCCGCAGCAGTTGCGCGTGCTCGAAATGTTACGGCAAGGCAAGCTCAACAAGCAGATCGCGCATGAACTCAGCGTCGGCGAGACGACGGTGAAGGCGCATATCACCGAGATTTTTCGCAAGCTCAATGTGCACAGCCGAACCATGGCGGCGATGCAGCTGGCAAACGTCGATTTCGCCGCGATCTTGGCGGATGCGGGCATTAAGCGCCCGCGCCCGGCGTCGGACGCTTAAGCGAATAAAAGCAAGAGCTTAGCGGCGGACCAATTGCGCCTGCAGGCCGGGGCGATAATCGCGATAGCAGGCAACCCAGATGCGGTGGCGCTCGACTTGCGAGATGCCGAGCCGCTGCGCCCAATAGTTCTGCTCGGCCGTGCTGAGGCCACGAACGTCATCGCAAGTAAAAGCCATCGCTGAGGATGACAAAACACAAGCGGACAGGGCCAAAGCGCCGGCGAAGGCGAGATAATTGACGATATTCTTCTTAAACGGACGGATCGTTGACGACATCATTTCTCCTCTGCGGCCGGAGGGGTCGAATCTAGCCTTCCAAAAGATTCACGAAAACGTGTGATTAACCGGCAAATTGCCGCTAAACAAGGCTCAAATTTGTCAGGAAAGGCCAATTTGCTCTTTGCCCACCATTTATGGACCAAGACCCCCTTATCGCGCTTGCCCCGGCGCTCCTGGAATAACCTTGCAATAACAGCGTGTTGACTGATTAGGCTGTCGGCACGCGGGTGGCAAATCGTCTCGTTTGGATAAGGTCGCGGTCCGTTCCGAGCGGCCCCTGCTTTCGCAGTGCGAAACCTTTCAGGCTGCGTTTGGTTAAACAATCATCCAAAGCGGAGGTGCCGAATGAAAAAACTGCGCATTCTCATTGTTGAGGACGATGTCATGGCCAGGATGGCGCTGGAGACTATTCTGACGGACATAGCGCCGGTGGCCGTGATTGCCCAACGTTCGGTGCGCGACGCGACTGGCATCCTCGGCGAAAGATTCGATTTCGCCTTCCTCGACACCGAGGTCGCCGATGGCGAGACATTCGGCCTGGCTTATGCGCTCGCGGCGCGGGGCGTGCCCTTCGCGTTCATGACTGACCGGCGCCGGGATGAGTTGCCGTGGGCTTGGCTCAGCCATCCCGTCATCGCGAAGCCGCCGCGCCGCGCCGCCGTGCGCCAAGCCCTGCTGCACGCCGAAGATTATCCTTTGGTCGCCTAATCACAGCGCCATCGCCGCGGCCCGTTCTCGCGATCGGGCTGCGTGCCGCTGATGAGCCTCATCGCATCGACCTCATCGCACTTGCGCCTCGGCGGCAGCTTTCCCTCATTTTTTCTTATGGTCAGCGGGTGTCCCGACGCTGGTTTCCGGCTGGGTCTGGGATGGCGGATCGCTGGCCGGAAAAGATTCCTCCAGCGCTTCGTTGAGGTCTCTATCCTCATCTTCGGCTTTGTTACCCGGGAGTTTGCTGTCGGGCGCTTTATGCTGCGGCTTGTTCGTCGGTTGAGAAAGTTTCGAATCTTTCATCGGAACACCTCCACGCCTGTTCAATGCTCGGACAGAGCCAAGGTTGCGGGGTCTGCATTCGAATATCGTTAGCGCCGCACGTGCCGGATGGCGAGCGTTCAAACCATATAACCCACTCCCGTTTGGTACCGCAGCGATCCTGCAATGGTGGTCCTCTGTCAGAGTGCTCCAGCGCACCGCGCACGCGTGGCGTCGCATGACAACGTGTCATCCAATGCCGCGCGGTTCATGCGTCACAATAACGAAATGATCTGCTGCGCAGAGTCTTACACCTTGAACACGCCATGTAATTGGCGCGACGATCTTCGATGCTTTTAAATACATTGCTTGATAACGATCTTGGTCGAATGAAAAGCCTTTAGGAAAATTATTGAAAACACCGGGCTCTCGCAGTTGCGAGACCTTTCATCGCAAATAAGGCCGCGAGAAAATTGCTGGCGTGCCGCGCTTTATCGGAATAGGTTCAACGCGGCTGTTGAATGTTGATACCTCGATATTTCAGGAGGTGAACATGAAACCCAATGCTTTCACACTCGCTCTCGCGTTCTGTGCGGCGACGATGCTGATCGCGCCTGACGCGCAAGCTTTCCGCGGCGGAGGTGGCCGTGGATTTCACGGCGGCGGTTTCCATGGCGGCGGTCGTTGGGCTGGCGGCGGTGGCCGCTGGCATGGCGGTGGCGGCCGTTGGGCCGGCGGCGGCCATTGGCATGGTGGATATTGGCGAGGCGGGCGTTGGTACGGCGGCGGATATGGATGGGGCGCGGCTGCGGTCGGCGCGGCTGCCGGTGCGGCCGCCGTCGGCGCCGCGGCCTACGGCTCGTGCTATCGCCAGCAGACCTTCTGGAACGGCTATCAATATGTCACGCAATGGGTGAGGGTTTGCTAAGGCGCCACCAACAGGTGCGCCGGCGGATCGTTTCGGTTTCTCCATAGCTTCGATTGCGGAGCTGGAACGTGGGGACGATATCCGATGTCCGAGCCAATCGCCGGATGTGACGTAGAAAGCTGCGCCGCCCCGCCCGGCATGATCTTCATTCCGGGCGGAACGTTTCGCATGGGCTCGGATCGTCATTACCCGGAAGAAGCGCCGGTCCACCGCGTCACTGTCGATGGATTTTGGATCGATGCAAAACCCGTCACCAATCTGCAATTTGACGCGTTCGTTCGTGCCACCGGTCACGTCACCTTCGCCGAGATTCCGCCGGATCCCAAGGATTATCCGGGCGCGCTGCCGCACATGCTCTATGCGGGCTCGCTTGTCTTCACGCCGCCGTCTCACTCCGTCGATCTCCGCCATTGGGGCGAATGGTGGCGGTTCCTGAAAGCTGCCGACTGGCGTCATCCATATGGGCCGCAAAGCCACATCGATGGTCTCGACGATCATCCTGTCGTTCATGTCGCGCATAGTGACGCGCTCGCTTATGCCAAATGGGCGGCTAAGGACCTGCCGACGGAAGCGGAGTGGGAATTCGCGGCGCGCGGCGGGCTCGATGGCGCCGAATATGCCTGGGGCGACGAATTCAACCCCAGCGGAAAATTCATGGCCAACACTTGGTACGGGGAATTTCCGCGCGAGAACCTCAAGCTCGATGGCTACGAACGCACGTCCCCGGCTGGAGCCTTTCCGCCCAACGGCTATGGCCTCTACGATATGATCGGCAATGTCTGGGAATGGACCGATGATTGGTTCTCCCAGAAACATCGGCCGGATGCGCAGAAGGCCTGTTGCATTCCGCAAAATCCCCGCGGCGCACGCTTGGAAGACAGTTTCGATCCGAGCCAGCCGGAGATCAAAATCCCGCGCAAGGTGATCAAGGGCGGCTCTCACCTTTGCGCGCCGAACTATTGCCGTCGCTATCGGCCGGCGGCCCGCCACGCGGAGCCCGTCGATACATCGACGAGCCATCTCGGGTTCCGGTGCGTTGTGCGAAGGGGAGCTGAATCATGAGTTCCAGCGAGGAGAAATCGGGTCGCGCCAGAAAGCAGCACGAAGGGCCAAGCCGCCGCAGCCTCTTGATGTCGGGAACGGCGCTCGCCGCGGCCACGGCGATGGGGCCGGGCACGACCGTCGCGCAGGCCCAGCAACAGACGGCGCCGTCACCGAGCGGCAAACAACCGAACATTCTCGTCATCATGGGCGACGACGTCGGCTGGTTCAACATCGGCGCCTATCATCAGGGCATCATGTCCGGAAAGACGCCGAATCTCGACAAGCTTGCCGCCGATGGCATGCGGTTCACGGATTATTACGCCGAAGCGAGTTGCACGGCGGGCCGCGCGAATTTTATCACCGGCCAGATTCCATTGCGGACAGGTATGACGACGGTCGGGCAGGCGGGCGCCGATATCGGCTTGCCGGACCAATCCGTCACCATCGCGACGGTTCTCAAATCCATGGGTTACGCGACCGGGCAGTTCGGCAAGAACCACCTGGGCGACAAGAACAAATATCTGCCGACGCTGCATGGCTTCGACGAGTTCTTCGGCTATTTGTATCATCTCGACGCGATGTCCGACCCTTATTGGTTCGACTATCCGCAGGATTGGATCGACAAATATGGGCCACGCAATCTGGTCCATTGCTTCGCTACGGACACCGATGACCCGACGGACATGCCGCGCTGGGGCAAAGTCGGGAAACAGCGAATTACGGACGAAGGCCCGCTGGCGCCTTTCCCCCAGATGGGCGGTGACCGGCAATATTGGCAAAAGGGCCGCCCGGCCAAATACGATATGGAGACTTTCGACCAAGTGCTCGTCGAGCACGCGAACGGGTTCATGGACAAGGCGAAACAAGACGGCAAACCGTTTTTCATCTGGCACAATACGACACGCATGCATGTCTTTACTTATTTGCCTGAAAAATATCAGGCGATGATGAACTACCAGAGCAATTACAATGTCTATGAAGCCGGCATGGCACAGATGGACGATTGCATCGGCGCCTTGCTGAAGCATCTCGAGGAGATCGGCGAAGCCGACAATACGATCGTGATCTTCACCACCGATAACGGCGCCGAAGTTTTCACGTGGCCCGACGGCGGCATGACGCCCTTCCGCGCAACGAAGGGAACGGTGTTCGAAGGCGGTTTCCGGGTCCCGGCGATCATCCGTTGGCCGGGAAAGGTCAAGCCCGGCTCGGTCGAGAACGGTATTTTCTCGGGCCTCGATTGGTTGCCGACGCTCGCTGCCGCGGCCGGCAATCCGAACATCACGGAGCAGCTTTTGAGCGGGGTGAAACTTGGTGAGCGCACCTACAAAAACCATTTGGACGGGTACAACCAACTGGACCTGTTGACCGGAAACGGAGCCTCGGCGCGGCACGAGATCTTCTACTTCGGCGAGGCGCAACTCGGCGCGATCCGGATCGACGACTTTAAATTCCAATTCATTCAGCAGCCCTACGGCTGGCCCGGCGAGAAGGTCACGACGGATATGCCGACGATCGTCAACCTACGCCAGGATCCGTTCGAGCGGACGCCTTCAGTTCGCGGCGAATCGCTTAATGATGCGGGCGGAGGCTATGTCAACGACTTCCTGGCCCGCGAATTCTGGCGCTTCGTGGAGGTTCAGCAGAAGGTCGCGGCCTTGGCGCAGACGGCGATCGAATATCCGCCGATGCAAGCTCCTGCGTCCTTCAATCTTCAGGCGGTCAAGGCAAAGATCGAGGCCGTGATCAAGAGTCGCGAAGGACAATGAGGCTCGCTCGTCCGCTGGCGCGCGACCGAAGACGGGAACAAACCGTGGCGCCGAGATTAGGAACCTATGCGCTCGTGATCGCTCTCTTCCTCGGCGCTGCAAGCGGCCGGGCGCTCGCCGCGTCGCGCTTTGTCTGTAAGGATGCAGGCCCCTGCTTCTGTCTGTCTTCGACAATGCAATATTTTTCGCAGTCGAATGGCCCGTTGACCATCACCTGCATCAACAGCCGCACCTATAGCCGCACGTATTATGACTCAGTCAGCCAAGCGGAATGGCTGGCGGCGCGGGCAGCCGGTCCGCCTTAAGCTTTCACTTTTCGCGGCTTGCCAGCGCCGAAGTTCCGTGGAATCTTTCCTGTGCAAAGAATTTCCATGGGAGGAAATCTAATGAAAAAACTGATCTTGGCGCTCGTCTTTACCACCGCGGTTGCGGCTCCGGCGCTCGCCGATGACACTTATAGCCTCGTGAAGGATACGGTCGGCAATTGTTCGGCGGCCGTTACGTCGACGGAATATCCGGGAATGACCATCGTCGGCGATAAAACCTACTCGTCGCTGCAAGATGCTAATAAAGCCCTTGACGATGTGAAGGACTGCGCCGGCTTGGTTCGCTAAGAAGGTGGCTTGTCGCGCCAGCCTCGCCTGAGGCTGGCGCGTTTTTTGGAAGGTTCTGTCGCGGTTCCTGCGTCCCCTCTCGGTTGAGCGCGCCTGCTCCTGAGGGGTGGTATTTTTATTGTTCGGACCGCCCGGACCGCGATGCCGCGCGGAGGCGCCCGCGATCCCGCGATCAAATCAGCCGCGCCGCTGCGCCAGCCAAGAATTTGACGCTTTTCGGGGTCAGCTTGCGGCCAAGCTTATTGCGCATGGGGCCAATATGAACAGATTCAAGGTGAAATTGTTCAGCAGCGGTCTTTGGAAGAAGCAGGACTACGTCAGCGTGGAAGCGCCAGATCCAAAGACGGCAGCGGAATTTTTGAGCGGATTGAAGCTCATCGACAAGGGGCCGCCGGGCCGTTTGGTTGCGCTTGTCAGGCCGGATTTCGTCCTCTCGGGGGCCTCGGCGATGGCGTTTTACGCAGCCGCTTAAGTAGGCCGCTTCACTCTGCCTCCGGCACTGTCGGAGCATCATCGCGGACGCCGGTGCGAATTGATCCGCCGATCGCCGCTCGCGCCAAGTTCGATCCGCCGCGGAACGCAATTGGTTGGCTTCGATCTCGGTTGACCTGCGTTCAATGTCGAACTGCCGCGATAGGGCCAGCCTCGCTGGGTGATACGGCAGTAATCCAACGCCTCGGCTCAGTTACGATCAACGTGCAAAGCACGGTCAGCGGTTGACGACGGCGCCTGCGCTCCCAGATGTTCGCCAGGGTTGGCTGGCCTTCGCCGTCGAAGCATGATCGATCGCAGCCGGAGGGGAGATGATTGCATGTCGAAAGTCAGCACATGTCTCTGGTTCAATAACGATGCCGAGGAAGCCGTAGCCTTCTACATTTCACTGCTGCCCAATTCCCGCATCGATCACATCCTGCACGCACCGGGTCCTTGGCCGGGAGGGAAGGCCGGCGAAATCATTCTGATAAAATTCGTCCTCAACGGGCAAAACTACCAAGCCCTCAACGGTGGAACGGCCGCAGATTATGGCACGGCGGCGTCGATTGCCGTGGAATGCGCCGATCAGGCAGAGATTGACCGGCTTTGGGCGGCCTTGAGCATGAACGGCGGTGCGGGAATCGCCTGCGGCTGGCTTCGCGACCGCTGGGGCGTGCCGGGGCAGATCGTGCCCGAGGTTCTCCCGCGCCTCCTCGCCGATCCCGACCCGGCTGTATCGAGCAGGGCCTTCACTGCGATGCAGAGCATGATCAAGCTTGACGCTGCCGCCCTGCAAAACGCGGCTTTAGGGTGAGCCGACGCGAGGACCAGAGTCGATCGAGGGCTTTTAATCTCAACGGGATCGGCGCGTCTCGTCTTTGCCCGGCGCGCGCCAAAGAAATAACCGGCAACGTCGCATCAAGGCGCGAACGAAACGTCGTCGGCGCGCTTGCAATAACTTTCGTGAAAGATGCAACAAGCCGGCGTGGCTCGCATTCCGTTCGATCCCTGCATTCGAAAGGAAGCGACCATGCAAAACACCTTGAAGAAAGCGATCATCGCAGGCGCGACGGCGCTCATCATCGTTGGCGGCGCCGCAACGGTGCCGGGGGCGGCATTCGCCGTTGGCAAAGGCACGAGCACGTTTGGCGATGGCTTTTATGGCAGTGGCTACGGCTGGAGCGGCTATGCGCAGGACGGCTATGCGGAGGTCGGCAGTTACGGCGCGTGTGGCCCCTACGGTTATGGCTATGGCGAAGGCTATCGCGATGGCTACGCGCCGGGAAACTGGGACGGCTGCGGCGAAGCGCCGTACGGATATTACAGATGAGACCACGAAAGCGGCTCCCCGGAGCCGCTTTCCGCTTTGCAAACAAAAATGCGATGCGGGCCAGATTCCGTGCTCTCATGAGCGCCCTATGACGAGGGGCTCGATGATCCGCTTGCACCCGAACTCCCAACCGCCGCGCCGGAGGTTCCCGCCTGTGCAAAGGCTGCGCTGGCGGAGCCAAAGGAAAGCGCCACGATCAACGCCACCATCTTCCGGATTTCATCGGAATTCTCCTGCCTTCAGAGTATTCCGCGCTTAATCGGGCGATCCGTCGCTTGTTCCTCTCTCGTCAAGAAACTAATTCTCGCGATAGGATGAAACCTTCCAGCGTCGGTTCCGTTGCGTTTGGCGTGCGTCCCGTACTTCGCACAGGAAAGCCCCGCTCAGCCCTTCCTCCCGCTGGCGGGGCTTTTTTGCGAGTCGGTGACTCGTCCCCTGTGAAGGGCGCTCGGCCGACGGCACCCCCTTGCTGCCGCCAAAAAAACGTGCATTTTGCCCGCTTGATAAGCATGTGTTCCGGAGCATGCGAAGAGCGGGGGCAGGATGATCGACGGCGGGGATACGGCATGGCTTCTAACTTCCAGCGCCCTCGTTCTTCTTATGACGCTTCCAGCGCTTGGCCTTTTCTATGCCGGCTTGGTCCAAGCGAAGAACATACTCTCCGTCCTGATTCAGTGCATTGCGCTGACGGCTTTGATTTCTCTGCTGTGGTATGCTGGCGTCTATAGCGAGGCCTTTTCCGGCCATGGCGCGCTGATCGGCGATATGAACGCCGCGATGCTGGGACATCTCAGTCGCAGCGCAGTCCATCCGGGCACGCGCATTCCAGAATCCGTTTTTGTAATGTTTCAAATGACCTTCGCCGTCATCACGCCCGCGTTGATGATCGGCGCTTATGCGGAGCGCATGCGATTTGGCCCCGTGCTGATTTTCTCCGGCCTTTGGCTCGTCTTCGTCTATGCGCCCGTGACGCATTGGGTGTGGGGCGGCGGGTGGCTTGCCGCGCGCGGCGTGATGGATTTTGCCGGCGGCATCGTCGTGCATGTCACGGCAGGCGTATCGGCGCTCATGATCGCCTGGATGCTCGGGCCGCGGGAAGGATATCCTAGCGCCTTGCGTCCGCCGCACGCGCCCTGGATGGTTATGGTCGGCGCTTCGCTCTTGTGGGTTGGCTGGTTTGGCTTCAATGCCGGAAGCGCGCTGGCGGCGGGTGCCGACGCCGGCATGACAATGCTTGCAACGCATCTGTCCGCCGCGACGGCAACGCTGACCTGGATTGTCATCGAGCGCGTCAACTTTGGAAAATCGAGCCTCGTCGGAGCTGTCACGGGTTCGGTGGCCGGTCTCGCAGCCATTACACCGGCGGCCGGCTATGTCGGCCCGACGGCGGCGATCGTGATAGGCCTCACAGCCTCGCTTGTCTGTTACGGCGCCGTTCTTATCGTAAAGCGTCGGCTGCGCGTTGATGATGCTCTCGACGTTCTCGGCGTGCATGGGGTCGGCGGCGCGCTCGGCACCCTTTTGCTTCCCTTTCTGGTCTCCTTTGGCCCAGGTGGCGTTTCGTTATCGCGCCCGGTCTTCGCCCAATTTCTGGTACAGCTCGAGGGCGTGTTGAGCGTCGCCGTCTGGTCGGCGCTCGCAACCTTCATCATCGTAAAGCTGATTGCGATCGCCGTCGGTCTGCGCGTCGACCAAAGGGTGGAGATCCAAGGGCTCGACTTCGCGTTACATGGCGAAACCGGCTACAACGTCGAGTAGGAGTCGCACCGTGAAATTGATCGTTGCAATCATTCAACCCTTCCGGATCAACGACGTGCGTGAGGCGCTGATGAAAGTCGGGGTTGACGGCATGACCGTCAGTGAAGTGCGCGGCTATGGCCGACAGAAGGGTCATAAGGAAATCTATCGCGGTGCCGAATATTCGATCTCTTTCGTTCCCAAGCTCAAGATCGAAGTGGCCGTCCCGGACGACCGCGCCGCTTCTGCGGCGACGGCGATTCGCGAGGCGGCGCATTCCGGCCAGATCGGCGATGGGAAAATATTCGTGCTTCCGCTCGATGACGCGACGCGCATTCGCACCGGCGAATCCGGCGACGCCGCGCTCTGATCGCCCTCGATGCGGTTGAGGCACGGCTGGGGAAGGGCACGCGATTCGACGTTGCCGGCACGAAGAGACATCGCGTGAATGACCGCGTGGCTTCCACGCGCAAGTTTCGCGCCGTTCGCGTCTTTTTCAGCTAAATCAGTCGATTAAAATGGTGGGCGCGACAGGGATTGAACCTGTGACCCCTCCCGTGTGAAGGGAGTGCTCTCCCGCTGAGCTACGCGCCCGAGCCGGCCCGCGGCCGGATTCGACGGCTACGCAAACCGGCTTTTGACCGGCAAGTCAAGGCCGCCTGCCGGGCTTCGCCGCCATCAGCGGCTCCAGACCGCCTTGGCGATATCGTCCACCGCATCCCAGAGCGCATCGAAATGCGAGATGACCCGGTTCGGCTTGTAGGTCGCCACCGGCTGGTCGGAATAGCCGAAATCGACCGCGACGACGGGAACTTTCGCGTTCTGCGCCGTCTCGATGTCGGTTTTCGAATCGCCGACCATGATGGTGCGGTCGCGGTGGCCGCGGGCCTTGTCGATCGTCATCAAGAGCGCGCCTGCATCCGGCTTGCTGACCGGGAACGTGTTCTTGCCGCAGATTGCCGCGAAGCGATCCGCCACGCCGAGCGCCTTGAGCAGCAGGACGGAGGATTTGTCGATTTTGTTGGTGCAGACGGCGAAGCGCCAGCCCGCCGCCTCGAACTGATCGAGCGCCGCGATCACGCCCGGAAAGAGCGTCGAGGCATCGGCGATATGGGCGTCGTAATGGACGAGGAAATCCTCGAACATGGCGTCGATCTCCGGCTTCGGGAGCAAGACGCCGGCATGGGCCAGGGCGCGCTCGATCATCAGCCGTGCGCCGCCGCCGACCATGGCGCGCGCCGCGTCATAGTTCACGGGCGCGACGCCGATCCCGGCGAGCACTTGATTGAGCGTCGAAACGAGATCCGGCGCGGTTTCGGCAAGCGTGCCGTCGAGATCGAAGACGAGAAGGGGGGCGGTCATGGCGAGGGCATAAGCGCCTCGCGTCGCAGGATCAAGTTCGCCGCCCGTGCCCTCGCGTCGCAGTTTTGGCCGCCCTGGCTTATAAACAAGAGCCCGATTCGCCGGAGCGTGCCATGCCGAGATTCGCTTTTTTCCCTTGCGCCTTCGCCTTGCTCAGCCTCGGCTTGAACACCGGCGTTGCCCTGGCGGCGAGTTACGATTTTCTCGCCGCGCCGGAGCGGGATTTGAATCGCGTCTACCGGCTCGATCGCACCACGGGCGAGATCGGCGCCTGCCAATATGGGCTCAAGGAAGGCGCCGCCGTCGGCATCACCCTTTGCTATGAGCCGGGCGAAGGCGCCGGGCCCCAGCCGGCCAGCGATTATGCCCTCGTCGCCTCGAGCCATGAACGCGAGGGCGGCGTTTTCCGCGTCGACCGGCGCACCGGGCTCATGTCGATCTGCTACGTCCTCAACGACAAGGTCGTCTGCACGCCGCCGGCCAAATAGGTGCGGCGATGACGATCCGTCCGGTTGACGGCGGCGGGGCGAGAGCCTAGCTGGCCAGCATGAGCAACGCCGATGATCTGAAGCGGCAGGCCGCCGCGAAAGCACTGGATCTGGTTGAGCCCGGCATGCGGCTCGGCCTCGGCACCGGCAGCACCGCGGCGCATTTCGTCGATCTGCTCGGTCAGCGCGTCGTGCAGGGGCTTGAAGTCCTGTGCGTGCCGACCTCCGAGCGCACCCGCGCTCAGGCGCAATCGCGCGGCATTCCGCTCGCTGAATTCGACGCGCTGCCGGAGCTTGATCTCACCGTTGACGGGACCGACGAATTCGACCCGCATTTGCGCCTCATCAAGGGCGGCGGCGGCGCCTTGCTGCGCGAAAAGATCGTCGCCGCCGCTTCGCATCGAATGGTGGTCATCACCGATGCCTCGAAGGCGGTTGCGAGGCTTGGCCGATTTCCCTTGCCGGTCGAAGTCAACCGCTTCGGCCTTGACGCGACGCGCCGCCTGATCCTGCGCGAAGCGGCACGCGCCGGCTGCGAGGGGCCGCTGAGCTTGCGCGGCGGCGACAAGGGCGCGCCGTTCGTGACCGACGGCGGCCATTACATTATCGACTGCGCCTTTGGCGCCATTCCGGCGCCGGAGGATTTGGCGGCGCGCCTCATCGCCATCCCCGGCGTCGTCGAGCATGGGCTGTTCATCGGCTATGCGCGCGCCGTGATTTCCGCCGGCTCGCAGGGGATCGAAATTTTCGGGAGCCTCGGATGAGCACGGATTACGACGTCGATCTCTTCGTCATCGGCGCCGGGTCCGGCGGCGTGCGCGCGGCGCGGATCGCGGCCGGCTACGGTGCCAAAGTCATGGTGGCGGAGGAATACCGCATCGGCGGCACCTGCGTCATTCGCGGCTGCGTGCCGAAAAAGCTGATGGTCTATGCGAGCCGGTTTGCCGATGCCTTTGCCGATTCAGAAGGGTTCGGCTGGACGCTTGGGTCCGTCTCTTTCGATTGGGGGAAGCTCGTCGCCGCGAAGGAAAAGGAGATTTCGCGGCTCTCGGCAATCTATCGGACCAATCTGGAAAAAGCCGGCGTCACGCTTGTCGAAAGCCGCGCCTTGGTCGAAGGCCCGCACCAGGTGCGTCTCCTCGCGCACGATCGCACCGTCAGCGCCCGCGTCATCCTGATCGCCACGGGCGCGGCGCCGTTCCTCGGGCCGGAGGTGCCCGGCCGTGACTTGGCGATCACCTCGAACGAGATCTTCGATCTTCCGGAACAACCGAAACGGATCCTGATCGTCGGCGGCGGCTATATTGCCGTCGAATTTGCCGCGCTGCTGCGGCGTCTCGGCAGCGACGTGACGGTCGCGCTGCGCGGCGACAACATTCTGCGCGGCTTTGACGAGGATGTGCGCTGCTGTTTGCGCGACGCTTTAACCGGTAGCGGAATCGCCTTCAAATTCAGCGATATGCCCAGAGGATTCGAGAAGAAGGGCAAGGCGATCGAAGTGACGCTTGCAAACGGCGAGAGGTTCGCGGTCGATCAGGTCATGCTGGCGACGGGGCGCCATCCCAACACGCATGGGCTCGGCCTTGAGACAATCGGCGTCCGTCTCGACGGCGTCGGTGCGGTTTGCGTCGATCCTTATTCGCAATCGTCGGTGCCGTCGATCTATGCCGTGGGCGATGTCACCAACCGCGTCGCCCTGACCCCGGTGGCGATCCGCGAGGGACATGCATTCGCCGACACGGTTTTCGGCGGCAAGCCGGTGGCGGTCGATCACGCGGGGATTCCGACGGCCGTGTTCGCGACGCCGGAACTTGGGACGGTCGGCCTCACCGAAGCCGAGGCACGGCTGAAACATGCTATCGTCGATGTCTTCAAGGCGCAGTTCCGGCCGCTCAAGGCGACCTTGTCGGGCAGCAGCGAAAAGGTCTTCATGAAGATCGTCGTTGATGGCGAGACGGATCGCGTGCTCGGCGTCCACATTGTCGGCGACGATGCGGGCGAAATGGCGCAACTCCTCGGGATCGCCGTGAAACTGGGAGCGACCAAGGCGGCTTTCGACGCGACGGTCGCGGTGCATCCGACCTCGGCCGAGGAATTGGTGACGCTGCATACGCGCACCGCCCGCTATGAGCAGGTCCAGCTCGATCCGGGCGAGGCAGCGGCGCTCATGGACGAGGAGAGGACGCCTTAACGCCTTTTAAATCAACGCGATCCGTCGGGTGCTCGCGTCCGGTTGAAGGATATCGCAAAGCGTCACATATCATGTTACAGCAACGGGGAAATTCCGTTGTTCAAGCTGTTTTGCGCCAAGATTTCCGGCGCGTTGGATCGTGTTATGCCTCTCGAACCCTGGTCGCCGAAAACCTGGCGGACAAAGCCCATTGAACAAGCGCCGGTTTATCCGGACAGCGCCGCGCTCGCCGATGTGGAGCGCCAGCTTGCGTCATTTCCGCCGCTCGTCTTTGCCGGCGAGGCGCGCAAACTGAAGGCGTTGCTCGCCAAGGCTTCGAAGGGCGAGGCGTTCCTGTTCCAGGGCGGCGATTGCGCCGAGAGTTTCGCCGAGCACGCGGCCGACAACATCCGCGATTTCTTCCGCGTCTTCCTGCAGATGGCGGTGGTGATGACCTTTGGCGCGGCGTTGCCGGTGGTCAAGGTCGGCCGCATCGCCGGCCAGTTCGCCAAGCCGCGCTCCGAGCCGTTTGAGAAAAAGGGCGATGTTTCGCTGCCGAGCTATCGCGGCGACATCGTCAACGACATCGCCTTCACCGAGGCGGCGCGGGTGCCCGATCCGCAACGCCAGCTCGATGCCTATCGTCAGTCGGCGGCGACGCTCAACCTGATCCGCGCCTTCGCCTCGGGCGGTTACGCCAATCTCGAAAACGCGCATCGCTGGATGCTGGGCTTCATCAAGGACAGCCCGCAGTCGGCCCGCTATCAGGAACTCGCCGACCGCATCACCGAGACGCTCGGCTTCATGCGCGCGATCGGGCTCGATCCCGAGTCGCACCAGGAATTGCGGCAGACCGATTTCTACACCTCGCATGAGGCGTTGCTGCTCGGCTTCGAGGAGGCGCTGACCCGCGTCGATTCGACGACCGGCGATTATTACGCGACCTCGGGCCACATGCTCTGGGTCGGCGACCGCACGCGCCAGCTCGATCACGCGCATATCGAATATTTGCGCGGCATCGAAAATCCGCTGGGCCTCAAATGCGGCCCGTCGCTGACGCCGGATAACATGCTTCAGCTCATCGACCGGCTCGATCCGGCCAATGAGCCCGGCCGGCTAACGCTCATTTGCCGCTTCGGCGCCGACAAGGTGGGCGAGCATCTGCCGAAGCTGATCCGCGCCGTGCAGCGCGAAGGCCGCAACGTGCTTTGGGCCTGCGACCCGATGCATGGCAACACGATCAAGGCGGCGAGCGGCTACAAGACGCGGCCATTCGACCGGATCATGAGCGAAATCCGCAGTTTCTTCGCCGTGCATCACGCCGAAGGCACCTATGCCGGGGGGGTGCATTTGGAGATGACGGGCAAGAACGTCACCGAATGCACCGGCGGCGCGCGGGCGATCTCGGAAGCGGATCTGTCCGACCGCTACCACACCTATTGCGATCCGCGCCTCAATGCCGAGCAGGCGATCGAGGTCGCATTCCTCGTCGCGGAACTGCTGAAGGCCGAACGCCTGCAACGCCCGCCGGCCGTCGCCGCCGCGGAATAGCGCCAAAAAGTTTTTGTTTGCAAGGGGTTGGCGGGCTTGCCGTCGGGCGGCCCGCGCCGCCCGTTCGTCTCTGCTTGCTGGCGCCCTATATCCTCCTCGTTCGCGCAGCCGAAAAGCGCTGCGGGCAGAGGAGGAACTCGAATGAGGTGGAGCCTTACGATCGCGCCGCTCGCCGCGGCATTGGCATTTTCAGCGCCGGCATTCGCAACCGACATGATGACCGGTCATCACGCCTGCGCCTCAGGCGGAAAGAAAGGTGGCTGCGTGGCGCACCACTCGATGGAGCACTATGCGGGGCATCACGCCTGTGCCTCCGGCGGCAAGAAAGGCGGCTGCGTCATTCATCACCCCATGGGTCACCATGCGACGCCATCGGGCGACAAAAAGAGCGGCGATATGAAATAGCGGCTGTTTGCGTTTTTGAGCGGCCGTGAGCCCTTCAGGTGCTCGGCCGCTCCTTTTCACGCATGGTCATTTCCGTGCCGCGCCAGACGAAATCATTGACGAGCCAGGCGTCGACATAGACCACCGGCAGCATGGCATCGCGCAGCAGGAAGAGCAGCGGCATGCGCCAAGAGAAATACCAGCGGTTGGAGCGGGCGAGCGCCGTTTCGCCACTGTAGAGCACGGCGAGGACGAGGGCGGCGGCGAGCAGCGGATTGAAGCCCAGGAGACCGCCGGCATAAGCACCGATGACCGCCGGTGTCGCCGACCCGGAAAGAATCTCCGGCAGGAAATGCAGCGGGAAGGTCTTGCGCCGCATGCGCGCCCAGCGGATCTGCCGGTTCCAGATGTCCCGCAGCGTCCGCTTGCCGAGCGGCTGCGGAAACGGGCTATCGACAAGGTTGATATTGAGGCCGGCCGAACGCACGACTTTGGTCGAGGCGGCATCTTCGGCGATCTCGGCGGCCAGCGCCCGGATGCCGCCGCCGGCTTCCAGAATGTCGCGCCGCCAGAGCATGTTCTTGCCCTGGGCAAAACCGGTGCCGACGCCGTCGGCGGCATATTGCCAGCGCGCCTGATAAGTGTTGAGGAAGGCGATCTCGAGTTCCGCCCAGACGTTCGTCGGATGCGAGCCCTGCGGCATGGAACAGACGAGGCCGGTCGCGGGCTTCCAGGCGGCGAGCAGCCGTTGGATATAGTCGCGCGGCATCAACACATTGGAATCGGCGAGAATGATCCAATCGTAGCGAGCAGCATCCCAGCCGCGCACGCAATTGTTGAGTTTCGGGTTGGCGCTGACGCGCTCATCGCCGATGATCAGCCGGGCGGGGACGCCGGCATTGGCGGCGATCAGCTTCTGCAGCACCGGAACGACGGGATCGTTGCCGCGGGCAACGCAGAAGATCACCTCGTAATGCGGATAATCGAGCCGAAAGCTCGATCCGAGCGTTTCCTCACAGAAATTGTCGATGCCGCAGCAGGGGCGCACGATGCTGATGGGCGGTGCGTCAGCCGGAGGCGGCAGGGGAGTCGCCCGCGGCTTCGAATGCCGAATCGCAATCGCGACGCTGATCAGATTGAGGATGACCAGGATAAGACATGTAAGGGCCAAGGCCCAGGCTAGCGTCATCAGCGGCGCCTCCGCACCTTTCCAGTTTGCTTACATTGGCCCAAGAACGCAATCCAGCGGCGAGGAAACGGGTGACCGAGCATCAGCCTTGCAGCCTCGCGGCTGCGAGGGTAGGCGTAAATGAAGGGAAGATCATGCCGCCTATTGTCCGTTTTGCTCCATCACCGACCGGCCGAATTCATATCGGTAATGCCCGGACGGCGCTCATCAATTTTCTTTTCGTAACGAGAGACCGTGGCCGATTCATTTTGCGTTTCGATGACACTGACGTCGCGCGCTCCCGAAAGGACTACGCCGAGGCGATCGAGGCGGACCTCGAATGGCTCGGCATCGTGCCGGATGCGGTCGTCCACCAATCCCAACGATTCGGGCTCTATGACGCCGCCGCGGCAAAGTTGCGCGCCGCCGGACGGCTTTATCCCGCCTACGAAACGGCCGATGAGCTTGAGCGGCGCCGTAAGCGCCAGCAGGCGCGCGGTCTGCCGCCGATCTACGACCGGGCGGCGCTCCATCTGACTGCCGAAGACCGGGCGGCGCTCGAGGCCGAGGGTCGCCGGCCGCATTGGCGTTTCCGGCTCGATCCAGCGGTCATGCGTTGGGATGATCTTGTCCGCGGCGAAAGCCACATCGATGCAGCCTCGCTTTCCGATCCGGTGCTGATCCGCGAAGACGGCACCTATCTCTACACCTTGCCGTCGGTGGTGGACGATCTCGATCTCTCAATCAGCCATATCATCCGTGGCGAGGATCATGTGACGAACACCGCAGTCCAGATCCAGCTTTTCGAGGCGCTTGCCGGTTCCGGCGCCGCGCCGGTCTTTGGCCATCATAACCTGCTGACGACGGCCTCCGGCGAGGGATTGTCGAAGCGCAGCGGCGCCCTATCGATTGGCACTTTGCGCGAGGAGGGGATCGAAGCGCTGGCCGTTGCCGCCTGTGCCGTCCTGACGGGTACATCGGATGCGGTTCATCCGGTCCAGTCGCTCGAGGCGCTCGCCGCGCAATTCGATTTTTCACATGTCAGCCGCAACCAGGCGAAATTCGATCCGGCCGAGCTCAAAACCTTGTCGGCGCGCACTCTGCACCAAATGCCTTTCGAGGCGGCGCAGGCGCGACTCGCGGCGTTCGGCATTGCCGGCCCGAAAGCCGAGGCGTTTTGGCATGCCACGCGCGCCAATTTGGAGACGTTCCATGACGTCGCCGGATGGTGGGGCGTGGTTGCCGGCGAGATCGCCCCGCTCATCGAAGAAGCCGACTTCATCGCCGCAGCGCGCCGCGCCTTGCCCGCCGAGCCTTGGGATCAGGCGACTTGGGGGCAATGGACAAATCTGTTGAAAACAGAGACCGGCCGGAAGGGCCGGGCGCTTTTCCATCCGCTCCGGCTGGCTTTGACCGGGCGTGAGCAGGGCCCGGAACTCGCCGGCCTGCTGCCTCTGATCGGCCGGGCTAAGGCTGAGGCCCGACTATCCGGACGCGCCGCGTGACGCCGTCAGCGCCGGTAACCTGGGTCGTCTGACCGGCACCTTGCGGATAAGACGTCTGGTTGTTGACGCCGCCGGCGGAGATGCCGGCCGTGTCGGTGCTTGCCGTCGGCACTTGTGCCGCCGCGGCGGCGTCCTGGTTGATGATATCGTCATTGTTGTCGGTCGCATCGGTGTCGTCGGCCGCGGGCTTACGGCCCTTTCTGCCCGATGCGGCGGCGGTTGCCGGCCGCGCCATTTCGTCTGACTTTTCTTGCGTGACGACGATTTCGCCTTTCTTGCTGTGGCTCAGCATGGCTTCGGCGTTGGCCAGCGTGTCGGCCCAGGTCGCACCGGCGGCGCGGCATGAGCAGGAGGCATCCAGGCTCTTCTGATACTTCAGCGCGGTCGGCAGGCTCATATAGGGCTTGCCGTCGAGACCCACCGCCGTCTGGATCGCTTGGCCCGGCACACGCGTATAGACGCTGGTCTCGGCATTGGGGCAGGAGGCCTTGCAGAAATCGGTCAGCGTTTCCTGATCGCGTCCCGGCGCATAGGCGATCGGGAAAAAGGCGCCATCGCAATGACGAACGCATAAAATTTCCGAGCCGCCTGTCGGCGTCCCGGCGACATCCTGTTGGGGAACGGCGTCGAGCGGCGGCGGCGCGAGATCGGACGGCGCCGGGTTCGGATTCGGGCCGCCGAACAGGCCGCCCAAAAATCCGCCCTGTGTTGCGGTCTGCTGGCGGCAATAAGCGTTATAGCTTGCGACCATCTGCTGGCGCTGCGGCGAATCGACGAAGTGGCGGGCGCTGGCTTCGAGCTGCCCGAGGCTTGCACGCAATTGCTCGATCTGCGCGTTGACCTGGCCACATTGCGGCGGCGGCGCCGAGCCGAAAAAGAAGAATTGTTGGCGGTCACAGCCGAGCCGGTGGCCATAGGCTTCGGTGCGCGCCAAGCCCGCGCGCTGGCTGCGGATCGTACCGGCGTAGGGATTGGCGCGCGTGTTGGCGCGATCGAGCGCGGCGAGCTGCGTGCGTATCGCGGCGCAGTCGGCGCCTTGCGCCGAAGCAGTCCGCGACGCGTCCGCAAAGGCCGCGAACAAAGCCAGCGCCGCGGCGATGCCCGTAACGCCGGCGGCGCGGGGAATGGTGTATCCGAAAGCGAAAACCTGGCGCGAAAGACGCGTCATTCCAACCTCGTCAGGCGGAACCGCCGGCGGCACAGCCGGGTAACGGCTGATCGAGGCCTCGGCCTGCGGCTAAAACCAAAGTGCCTGTATGCACTTACCGCCTTTAGCCATGCGACCGCGACCTTTTCAAGGCCGCTCTAACGCGTTTGCGTGAAGAAACGCGTCGGGCCCAACTCGTGCAGCCTTCAATGCAGCAGCCGCTTGAGGCCGGAAATGCCCTGTTCGACAAGCGCGTCGCCATAGGCGCCCTTGGCCTGCGATTTGAGCACGATCTCCGAGGCTTTGGTCGCTGCATCGGCGGCCGCGTCGCGGACCTGCGCAAGCGCTTGGGTTTCAGCCGAGGCGATTTTGTCTTCGGCCTGCTTGGTGCGCCGCTGGACGAAATCGGCGACGCGCTCATGCGCGTCCTTGGCGATGAGTTCGGCCTCGACCTGCGCTTGGGCGATGATCGCCTTGGCCTCGTCCTCCGCCTCTTTTTTCTTGCGCACGAACGAGGCGAGCAATTCCTCCGCCTCCTTGCGCAAGGCGATCGCTTCGTCGATCTGGGCCTTCACCCGCGCGCCGCGGGCGTCAAGCGCGATACCCATCTTCTTGTACAGGCCGAAATAGCCGAGCAGGCCGATGAAGGTGATGAAGGCAACGAAATCCCAGAACTCGGCATCGAAATGCATGGCGCGGCTCCGCTTTTGAGCATGTTCCGAAAAAGTTGCAGACTTTTTCGATCAGAACATGCTCCAACGTTATCGATTGGCGCGATTTCTTAGCGGCCGGATGAACCCATCCGGACAGAAAGCGCGCTAGGCTTTCAGCTTGGCAATGGCATCGGCAATCGTGGCCGGATCGGCCGGCTTGCCGGTGATATGTTCGAGGATCGCCGCGGCGGTATCCTGTGCGATCTGGTCGACGCTCGCCATGGCTTTGGCCTTGGTCGCTTCGATCTGCTTTTCCGCGGCCACGAGCCGGGCATTCAATTCGGCTTCGAGCGCATGGCGCTTTGCATCGGCCTCGGCGGCGAGGCGCGCGTGTGTCTCCTGCGCCAAGCTCTGCGCATTGCTGCGCGCGTCGGCCAGCGTCTTCTGATAATCGGCGGCGGCCTGATCGGCCTCCTTACGCTTGACATGCGCGGCCAGCACATCGGCGTTGATCTTGTTATGCCGCGCTTCGAGGATACCGGAAACGCGCGGCAGCGCGACGCGCGACATCAGCCAATAGAGCAGGCCGAAGGTCAGCGCGAGCCAGATCAGCAGTGAACCGAAATTGGTCGAATCGAACGGCGGAAACACTTCTTTGGCCGGCGCCGGCTGGGCCTGGGTGGTTGCCGTATGTTCGAGGCTGCTTGCCATTTTTCAAATCCGCCAAATGAATGGGGCGCGAGCCGCCGGAAGCAGCCCGCGCCGTTGAGATCAATGAATTGCGAACAACAGCAGCAGTGCGACGAGGAAGGCAAAAAGCCCCAGAGCTTCCGCCAAAGCGGCGCCGACGAAGGCGCGGCCGAACTGCGCGTCGGAAGCCGTCGGATTGCGCAGCGCGCCTGACAGGAAGTGGCCGAAAACCAAACCGACGCCGATAGCGGCGGCGCCCGTTCCGATCGCCGCGAGGCCCGCGCCGATATATTTCCCTGCGGTCACGATTTCGCCAGGGCTTGCGAGTGCATCTGCCATATTTAAAACTCCTGCCTATTTTGAAGGGCGACCGATCTGTTGTTGCGCTCTTTATTCAGTGGCCCGGATGAAATGCGTCATTGAGATAGACGCAAGAAAGAATGGTGAAGATGTAGGCTTGCAGAACCGCAACGAAGAGTTCGAAGCCCAAGAGGACGACATTGGCGAGAAACGGCAGCGGCGCGACGATCCATGTGGCAACACCGGCGCCGAGCAGCGCGGCGACGAAACCCGCCATGACCTTCAGCGTGATATGGCCGGCCAGCATGTTGGCGAAGAGACGGACGGAAAGGGTGATCGGCCGGATGAGGAAGGAAATCACCTCGATGACGACGATGAACGGCAATAGCCATATCGTGACGCCCGACGGCACAAACAGTTTCAGAAAGTGCAGCCCGTGCCGGGAGAAGCCGACAGCGAGCACGACGAGGATGACCACGATCGCCAGCGCGAAGGTGATGACGAGCTGACTGGTGATCGAGAAGCTGAACGGCAGCAGCCCCAGGAGGTTGCAAGCCAAGATGAACATGAAGACGGTGAAGATCAGCGGGAAGAACTTCATGCCCTCGGTGCCGGCGCTCATCTTTACGGTCGAGGCGACGAATTCGTAGGACATTTCCGCCGCCGATTGCAGCCGCCCCGGGACGATCGAGCGCTGCGAGGTGCCAATCAGCATGACGATGCTGACGACGCCGACGACCAGCAGCATGAAAAGCGAGGCATTGGTGAAGCTGACGTCGAGCCCGAAGAGGTGAAAGGGCACGAAAGGCTGGACGGCAAACTGATGAATGGGATCCATTGCTAAACCCGTACCCTATAATCCTGCGGTGCCGTGGCACCAGTTTAAGCTTCAATCGCGTTTGCGCGCCGGCCCGGCCGCGATCTTGTAGATGTTCACCATCCCCGCTGCCATCCCCAACAGAAGGAAGAGGATGAGAAGAATCGGCCCGGTATGCAGCCATTTGTCGATCTGCCAGCCGATGAGCGCCCCGACGACGATCGCCGAGACGAATTCGACGAGCACTCGGAAGCCGAGATTGCCCGCCTCAAGCGACTGGCCGGAAAGTTCCGGCACATCCGGCTCGGTCGGGTCCCGATGCTGCTGAAGCGCGTTGGATAATTTGGAAAGCCGTTCCCGTAGGACGGCGTCTTCCTCGGCGCTTCGCCCCTCGTTGGTGTGATCGGCTCCCCCCTGGCCGCCCGAACCCTCGCCTTGTACCATCGCCATTCCGCCTTCTGCGTAGCGGGTTTGGCGCTCTATAAAGTGCCGCGGCGTAAAAAGCGAGCACGACCAGGAACGAAACCTCTGGCCGAAACGCTCTATGCCCCGGAAAGCGGCGGCAACATAAAAATGCCGTCTGCCACTGTCAAGCTACACAGGGCGTATTCTAAGGCCATGAAAGCGCAAGAATTTTCGCCATGCTTGCCGCCGCGAAGCCGGATGTGACAAAAGGCCGGGTGGGGATCAGGCAAAAGTCGGGCGATCGCTGCGCATGGCCTCAATCGATTGCGCCGGCAGCCAGGGAAATTCCCGTCCGGCAAAGTGAAAGCGCTCCGTGACCGACGCCTCTTCCAGCCCGCAAGAAACTTTGGTGGTAAGTCCAGAGGATCGGCTGTTCGACTTCGCCGATCCGTTCTGGCGCGCCGCGCGGCGTCGGTTTCCGCATCTGCTCGTTGCGGTTCTGCTGCTGCATCTGACGGTGCTTGCGCTGCTGATTCTCATCGATCAGCCGGACAAGGAGGCGGCCCCGGCAGAAAAAGAAATCCCCGTCCAGGTAATCGTCCAGCCGCCACCCCCACCGCCGCCGCCGCCGCCAAAACCGGAGCAGAAGAAGCCCGAGCCGAAGCCGAAACAGCCGCCGCCAAAGCCGCAATACGAGAAGGAGGAAAAACCCGCCTTCGACGCCCCGCGCGCGGCCAATCAGGAAACGATCAAGCGGGAGGCGCTTGACGATCGAACGCGCTCGCCCCTGAAGGCTCCGCCGACGCCCGCCAACGACACCAAACCGACGCCGAATGCGCCGAAGCCGGCGCAGGACGCCGCGCCGGAGGCGGCCGACCAGACGACCTCGCCCGAAGTGCCGAAGGACGAGAAGGATGCCGAGGCTCTGAACAAAGCCGCACCGATCAAGGACAAGAAAGCCGCGATGCGGATGCGCAAGACCAAGCATCGCGCGACTTTGCCGGACGACGAGCGCGGCGCCGTCGCGCGCGAACTTGCTTCACTTGAACCTTCGCCGAATTTCACCTTCGCCGCCAAAACCGAAGTCTCCCCGGTTTCCGGCGGCACGGAGGATATGCGCTATCTGTCGGTTCTGTTCGGGTTGATCATGCGGCAGCGGCACTTTCCGACGCGCGTCCTGCACACGGATGTCCAAGTCGTGGTCGGCTTCTGGATCGACGACAGCGGCGCGCTGGTTCAAACCGAGATTTATCGCACGAGCGGCTATCCGGAATTCGATCATGAAGCAGTCGCCGCGGTCCGCCGCGCGGCGCCGTTTCCGCAGCCGCCCTATGGCGAGCCGCATGGTTTCATCGCGAAGATGGAATTTCCGGCGCGCTGACGCTTAGAGCGGGATGCGAAAAAGAGTCAGCGGTTTTTTCGCAAAAAAAATCCTGTTCGAAATGATGAGAATCGATCACGTTTATGATTTCGGGTCGGTTCGATCCGAAATCATCGTGATCTAGAATCAAAAAGGCAGCCTCTTGCAGCAACAAGAGACCGCCCGGCGGGAATGACGTCGCTGCAAGGAACCGACAGCGACGTCAGAATACGGCGCTCTATTTCGCGAGCGCGTCGGCGCCGTCTTTGTAGATGCCGTCGATGATCTTCTTGGCGGCGTCGTCGGTCGTGCCCTTCACGGCCTTGTACTTGCCCGACCAAATGATGTCGGAACCCGACCCGTCGGCGACGACCTTGATCGTCGAAATATAGTTTTTGATCGGCAGCGGGCTCTTGACGATCCGGTAGGTGTAGCTGTGGCCCGTCTTGTCCCAATCCATGAGGCGTTCGACGATTGTGCCGCCGCCCTTCAAGGTGAGCGTGCGGATTTTATTACCGTACGACAATTCGCATTTGGCAACGGCGGGATGCCAATTTCCGATGCCGCAGAAATTTCCCACCTTCGCCCAGACGTCGGCGACCGAATGCGTGGACGTAGCCTTGTATTCCGACTCAATGGCGAAGGCAGACACGCAGGACATCAACAGCGCGGCCGAACCGGCGGCAAATACTAGAACTCTCTTCATCGGGCGTTTCTCCGTTTATTCCCATCAGCTCAGCTCTGGGCCTTTTCACCTTAGCCTCGGGCGCCGGGCCGTGGCAATCCTGCAAGGGTTCTTTATTCTTGGGGCGCTTCGGCAAAAAATCGCGCCGGGCAGGCCGGCGCGACGGTGGCGAATTCGCCGCCTCAGACGATCGGCTCAGTCGTGGTCGTGGTGGTGATGGACGACGACATAATGACGATGGTGCATATCGTGCCAATGACCGCCGTGATGAATGACCACGACATGGTGGTGGTGGTATTCGTCCGCCATTGCCCCCGCAGGCGCAAAGGCCACAGCCGAAGCCAGCACAATCGCCGCGATTACTTTCTTCAACATCGAGCTTCCCTTATTCGTTATGAGACTCGCGGCCGCGCCGCGGTTCTCTCGGCGCACTATCGAAATCGCGCCATTAACCGCGGCTGAACTTGGCCGTTCGCAATCGGCCTGGGCGGCACCGATGACGCGAATGTGAGCGTGCCGCTTTGGCCTTGGACAATCCGAGCCCGAATGTTATGCGAGCACCAAAGCTTAGGGGTGACGATATGAGCGAGATTTGGTTACGCACCGGTGAGGCGACGGTTCTGGCCGCCGAAGGGCAATTTACCGACGCCATGCCCGAGGTCTTGATCGGCGACATTCGCGGTCCGGTCGGTCAGGCCTTTGCCGCGATGGCAGGACAGGTCGCCGGCCATCCGCGCATGTTCGTCATCCGCGATCTCAATCAGCAGGTGCGGCCGGCGACGATGATGACCACCAAAATGACCGTGCGCTCGGAGGCCTATGTGGAACTGCTCGGCGGCATCGTCCAGGCCGCGACGGGGGATGCCATCGTCGATTGCCTTGCCGAAGGGATTTTGCCGAAGGATAAGGCCGACGATCTTTGCATGATCATCATGATCTGGCTCGATCCGCGCTGTGCGACAGATGAGACGCTCGACCGGCGCGACCTCCATCGCACCAATTACGAGGCGACCAAGCTCGCCATCTCGCGCGCCATGAAGGGCGAGCCGACGGCCGAGCAATTGATTGCCAACCGCAAGACGGTGAGCCATTACGCGCTTGAGGGCGTATTCGACGATTGAACGTCAGACGGCTTCGAGGAAACCCTCGACCTCGGCCAATTCGACGGACACCAACTGGCTGACGCCGCGCTCGGCCATGGTCACGCCGAAGAGGCGGTCCATCCGGGCCATCGTGATCGGATTATGGGTGATGGTAACGAAGCGCGTATCGGTGCGCTTCGCCATCTGATCGAGCAGATCGCAGAAGCGTTCGACATTGGCATCGTCGAGCGGCGCATCGACCTCGTCGAGCACGCAGATCGGCGACGGATTGGTGAGGAAGACGGCGAAGATCAGCGACAGCGCAGTCAGCGCTTGCTCGCCGCCTGACAGCAGCGTCAGCACCTGCATTTTCTTGCCCGGCGGCTGGGCGAGAATTTCCAGGCCGGCCTCCAGCGGGTCTTCGGATTCGACGAGCTTCAATTCCGCCGCGCCGCCGCCGAACAGCGTCGTGAACAAGTCCTTGAAATGCGTGTTGACCGCATCGAAGGCGCCAAGCAGGCGTTCGCGGCCTTCCTTGTTCAGGCTGTGGATGGCCTGACGCAGACGGCGGATCGCTTCGGTCAGATCTTCGCGCTCGGTCGTCAGGTTCGAGCGACGCGTCTCGGCCTCGATGAGTTCCTCATCCGCGCGCAGATTGACATTGCCGAGCCGTTCGCGTTCGGCCTTCAAATGTTCAAGCTTGGATTCGACGCTTGCGGCGTCCGGCAGGTCTGCATCGCGCTCGATCTTGGCCAGCGCGGCGAGGCCGGCAGGCTCGCACTGCAGCTCCATTTCGATGTGGCGGATGATTGCGGCGAAGCGCTCGCGCGCGGCGCCCAGTCGCTCTTCGCTGCGCGCCTTTTCCTCGCGCGCGGTGCTCATCGCGTCAAGCGCGCCGCGAGCTGCCCGATCGGCTTCGGCGAGACGCTCTTCGGCGGCGGCACGCGCATCGGCGGCGGTGCGGCGCGCGTTTTCGGCCGTCTCGATCTGGTCCATCAGATTGCGGCGCAGGCGCAAAAACTCGTTCGGCGCTTCGGTCAGGTTTTCCTGTTCGGCCGCAGCCTCTTTAAGACGCGAATCCAATTCGCCGATCTGCGATAAAGCGCGTTCGCGGCGCGTCTGCCAGGACTGGCGCTCCGCGCCGATGGCAGCAAGGCGCTTCGCCCGCGCCTGGGTTTCATGCACATGCGCTTGCAAATGCGCGCGTGCCTCGGCGGCCGCGGTGCGGTCCTGCGCGGCCTTGGCGCGCGCGGCTTCGAGTGCCATCGCAAGCTCGGGGGCGGCGACCAATTCGGCCAATGCCGCTTCCGCTTTGGCTTGGCTGGCGCGGGCCTCGTCGCGGTTTGCGGTCAGGCGCTGTGTCGCTTCCTCGCGGCCGGAGAGGCGCGCCGTGACCTGGGCTTTCTTGCGCTCGGCTTCCGCGGCAGCCTCACGGGCATGCTCGACGGCGCGTAAGGCCTCACGGTGCGCCTGCCGTGCCTGAGCCTCTGTCTCGGCTTTGAGCCGCAGATCCGCTTGCGCGGCTTCGGCTCTGGCCTTCGCCCCATCGGCTATCCGCCGCGCCGCCTCGGCGTCGCGGGTCAGGTCGCCGAGCCGGTTTTTTTCCGCCAGACGCCGCGCCGCGGGTGTCGGCGCCTCCGCCGCAAGGCAGAAGCCGTCCCAACGCCAGAGATCGCCTTCGACCGAGACAAGTCTCTGGCCCGGCCGCAATTGCGCTTGCAAAACCTTGCCGGCGTCATGCGCGACGACGCCGATTTGCGCCAGGCGACGCGCCAACGCCGGCGGCGCGGTCACATGCAAGGCGAGCGATTCGACGCCCTCGGGCAGGGCAGGGTCGCCGGTCGCCGCCAGCAGATCCCAATGCGCCGGCGCAGCGACGTCGATCGAGGCATCGAGGTCGTCGCCGAGCGCCGCCCCCAGCGCCGCCTCGTAACCCTTGGCGACACTGATCTCTTCGACGACCGAAGGCCAGCGGCTGCCGCTGGGCGCCGAGAGCAATTTCGCGAGCGTCTGCGCTTCGGTTGCGAGACTCTGCGCTTTGCGCTCGGCCTCCTGCCAAGGCGCCCGCGTCTCCGCTTCGATCCGCCGCGCCTCAGCATGTGCGGCCTCGGCCGCAAGCATGTCTTTTTCAGCCGTCTCAACCGCGGCGCGGGCCGCCTCGAAGGCGGCGCCGAGCCCGTCATCGGCGCTCGCGCTTTCGATCTCCGCGCGCAGCGCGGCGAGCTCGGCGCTGACCTTTGCGAGCTCGGTCTCGAATTGCGATAACCTCTGTGTTTCGTCGCGCAGGCTTTTGTTCAGCGCATTGCGCTCAGCTTCGGCGTTGGAGAAGGCGCTTTGCGCCGCCCCGAGCGCGGCCTCGGACTCTGCCAGCGCCGCTTCTGCGTCGGCCAATCTGGCGCGCGCCGCAGCCTCGACTTCAGCATCGTTGCCGCCGAGTGCGGCGAGTTCCTCGGCCTCGCCATCAAGCCGCGCCAGTACCGAAGCCGCATCCTCGATTAAAGTTTGTTCGCGCCCCAAGTCGGCATTCATCTGCGCGATACGCCGCTCGAGCTCGGCGAGCCGAGCCTTGGCCCGGCGCTCCTCGCCGTCGAGCGTTTCGCGTGCCAGCATCAGTTTCTGTAACTCACCGCCGGCTTGGGCTTCGGCCTCGCGCAGCGGCGGCAATTGGTGCGCGGCGACGGCCTGCAGGCGCGCCGTCTCGGCCTGGTGCAGAGTCACATCGGCGACGCGCTTGAGATCGGCCTCGGCCTTTTCGGCGGCGGTCCCCACTTGCGCATTGGCCTCACGGAAATTGACCAATGCCAGAAGCGCTTCGTTGCGCTTGATGTCGCCCGCAAGGTTGCGGTAGCGGGTCGCCTGGCGCGCTTGGCGTTTCAAGGCGTCGATTTGCGCCTCGATCTGCTTCACCACGTCTTCGAGCCGGACGAGATTGTCTTCCGCCGCCTTCAGGCGCAGTTCGGCCTCGTGCCGGCGGGAATAAAGCCCGGCGATGCCGGCGGCCTCTTCGAGAATGCGGCGGCGCTGCTGCGGCTTGACCGAAATCAGCTCGCTGATCTGCCCTTGCCGGACCATGGCCGGCGAACGCGATCCGGTTGAAGCGTCGGCGAACAGCAATTGGACGTCGCGGGCGCGGACTTCGCGGCCATTGACGCGAAAGCTCGAGCCCGCCTCGCGCTCGATGCGGCGGGCGACCTCGATCACTTCGTTGTCATTAAAGGCCGCGGGCGCCGTGCGGCTGCCATTGTCGAGCGTCAGCCGCACCTCGGCCATGTTGCGGCCGGGGCGGTTGCCGCTGCCCGAGAAGATCACGTCGTCCATTTCGGCGCCGCGCATGTTCTTGGACGAGCTTTCGCCCATGACCCAGCGCAGGGCGTCGACGAGATTGGACTTGCCGCAGCCGTTCGGCCCGACGATGCCGGTCAGCCCCGGTTCGATCAGGAAATCCGTCGGTTCGACGAATGTTTTGAACCCGGCGATGTGAAGTTTTTGGAATTTCATCGCCGTATCATGCTTTCGCTGTCACGCCGTCCTCTTGCCGGCCAAACCTTTTGCTGGCCGAATGGTCAGAATCAAGGATTCTCCGCCGCGATTACGCCGGGAGCCGGCGCCGCTGTGCAAGGCAGAGCGGCGCTTTTCCTGTGCGCAAGGCCGCTTTGCACGGCGGATCGGCCCGAAAATACTTCGCATGGCTCGGTCCGACAGGCGATTTTTTCATCGCATCGGATGGATACGGAAACCGTTTTGCACTTTCCGGTCCGATGCTTAGGCGTTGGCCGGGACGATGATCTTGCCGATTGGCCAAAGCGCCAGCCCGGCGAGCTTCAAATGCGCCCAGGCGAACGGCAGGCCGATAATCGTAATCGCCCAGAGCGCCGCCGTTATGACATGGCCGAGCGACAGCCACCAGCCGGCGAGCACGAGCCACAGAATATTGCCGAGAAGGCCGAGCGGTCCGGTGCCCAGATCTTCCCGGCCGGCGAACTCCGCCCGCGGCACGGCGCGGCTGCCGAACGGCAGCAACGTATAGGCGGCGATGCGAAAGGCAGCCGGCGTCCAGGGAAGGCCGATAATCGTCAGCGCCATAATGATACCGGCGATGACCCAGGCGACCGACATCCAGATGCCGCCGAGGGCAATCCACGCCACGTTGAGAAGAAGCTGCAGCAGGTTCATGAAAACCTCCTGTCCCTGCGATCCTGCGCCATCCTACTTCTTTGCGACGAGCGGATCGAGGATTTTGGAGAGCGCGGCGACCGACATCTCGCCGCTATATTTCACGCCGTTGATGAAAAAGGTCGGCGTTGCGTCGATGCTGAAATCCTTACCGGCATCATCGCGTTCCTTGACGACCTTGTTGTAGAGCTTCTGGTCGTTGAGGCAGGCTTCGAAGTCTTTGCTGCTCATGCCCGTCTGTTTCATGAGATTGGCGAGCGCATCGAGCGGCTTGTCGGAATAGGCCCAGGATTCCTGTGCGTTGAAGAGAAGGTCGATCACCGCGGTGCGCTTGTCGCCGTCGCCGGCGCAGCGGGCCAGCATGAATGCGGCCGCGGCACGCGGATCGAGCGGGAACTCGCGCAGGATGAAACGCACTTTCCCGGTATTGATGTATTTGTCGCGCAGCGTCGGATAGGTCTCGGCATGGAAGCGGGCGCAATGCGGGCAGGTCATCGAGGCATATTCGATGATCGTCACCGGCGCATCGGCCTTGCCTTGGACGATATCGGGGAGCGCTTGCGGCGCATTCAATTTTTCCATCGGAATGGTGACGCTTTGCGCCTCGGCGGCGCAAAGTTCGGCGGCAAAAAATCCTCCCGCCGCCAGGGCCAGCATGATCCCGAACGCTTTGAGTGCGGAGCGCCGCTGATTTTGAAACATGAGTTCTCCCGGGGAAAGGTTTGATCGAGACCGCGCCCGCGCATCAGGACGGTCTCCGATCATGTAGCAGCCTTGCGGTCAAGTGAATGTTCAATAATGTGCGCGCCCAGGCGTTCGAGTGCGGCGCGCAGCGGGGCTTCGCCGATATCGCAAACCATTGACGCAGCGGCGGCGATGGCATCCGGCGAGGGCGTTCGGCGGGGTCGCTTCGCCGCATTTTGCCGCGTAAGCGGGCCTTGCCGCAGAGCAAGGCGATCGATGCAGGCAAAACCGAGATAGCCGTTGACACGCTCGATCACGGTGGCGGCAAGATGCTGCAATTCGAGCGCGAAACCGCTTTCGACGCGGATGACGAGCGTGGCTGGTGCGTGGCCCGTCCGCGCCGCGCCGCGCGGCGGCCATTTGAGCGCCAGCGGTTCGGAGCTTGCCGCCAAGCGCTCGCCGACAATATCTTCCCAATAGAGGACGATTTGCGACTCGCCAAAACCTTGGCGCGCCAGAACGGGGTCGATCGCCGCATCGACGAGATCGGCAAGGGGACGCGACCAAGGAGCGTGGGGCGAGCCTTTTGACATGCGCCTTTATAGCCCACGGCGCTTGCGGATCAAAGATTGTGGTGCGCTTGCGAAGGCGCTACCAAAACGGCCGGAGCGGGACGCGATTTTCGCGCAAATCCCGTTTTGGCTATTGGACCCGTTCTGGCTATTGGAATTGACAGTCTGGTTAAGAAAATGACGCAGCCTTCCGACCCGCGCCGCAGGCGGGCCTTGTTCCGGTCGTGGCATCGCGGCATGCGCGAGACGGACCTTTTGATGGGCCGGTTCGCCGATGCCGAGATCGGCGGCCTGAGCGAGGCGGACCTTGCCGACTACGAGGCGCTTCTCGAGGCGCAGGACCGCGACATCCTTGGCTGGCTGACGGGCGAGGCCGAAATTCCATCGCATTACGATACGCCGGTGCTGCGAAAGCTGCGGCAGTTCCACACCCATGCCGGGCCGATCCATATCTGAGGCGCCGGCCCATCCGAATGATTTGACCTGTGACAGACCTTAAACGCGCGACCGCCGAACTTGCCAAAAAGGGCACGCTTGTCCTTGCCTCCCTGCCGGACGGGTTTGACGCCTTTTGCATCGCTGATTTAAGCCGCGCGCTGGCGTCTTCGGCGGAAGAGCGCGCCGTCGTGCTGGTCCATGTCGCGCGCGATGAGCAGCGGGCGCGCGCCTTCAATGAGGCGCTCGGCTTTGCCGCGCCGGACATCGAAATCCTCGAATTCCCCGGCTGGGACTGCCAGCCCTATGATCGCGTCTCGCCCAATGCGGCGATCGCCGCGCGGCGGATGACGGTCCTGTCGCGGCTTGCGCGCTCGCGCACGGCGGCGCAGAAGCCGCGCATCCTTTCGACGACGATCAACGCCATTCTGCAACGGGTGCCGCCGCGCGAGAAGGTAGCGGCCGAATCCTTTTCCGCCGCGCCCGGCAATGCGGTCAATATGACGAGCCTCACCGAATGGCTCGAGAACAACGGCTTCGCCCGCGCCTCGGCCGTGCGCGACACGGGCGAATATGCGGTGCGCGGCGGCATTCTCGACCTTTTCGCGCCGTCGATGCCCGAGCCGATCCGGCTCGATTTCTTCGGCGATACGCTCGAATCGATCCGCACCTTCGATCCGGAGACGCAACGCACGGTCGCGACCTTGCGCGGCGTCGATCTCGTCCCGGTGAGCGAAGTGCAATTGACTTCGGATGCGATGCGCCGCTTCCGCCAGGGTTATGTAGCGGAATTCGGCGGCGGCCTGCGCGGCGATACGCTTTATGAGGCGGTGAGCGAAGGCCGCCGCCATCCGGGCCTCGAACATTGGCTGCCCCTCTTCTACGACGGGCTCGACACTGTGTTCGATTACATCGGCGATGCGCCGCTGGTGCTCGACCCGTTGACGGACGAAGCCGCGACCGAGCGGTTGGCGCAGATCCGCGACTATTACGACGCGCGCAAAAGCGCGCACGACGCGGATCCTTCGAACGCGCCTTATAAGCCGCTGCCGCCGGATACGCTTTATCTGCCTGCGGATGAATGGGCGAAGCGGCTCGCCGCGCAGGGCACCGCCCGCGTCACGCCGTTCGCGCCGCCGGAAGGCAGCAAGACGCTGATCGTGGATTGCGCCGGCAAGATCGGCCGCAATTTCGCGGCCGAGCGCGCTGACGAAGGCGCCAATGTCTTTCATGCCGCGGCCGAGCATGTGCAGGCCTTACAGGCGCAGGGCAAGCGCGTCGTCGTCGCCGGCTGGTCGGAAGGCTCGCGCGAGCGTCTCGGCCATGTGCTGAAGGATTTCGGCCTGCGGGCGCTGGAGCCGGTTTCGTCCTTCAGCGAGGCTTTGCGCACGCCGAAGACGGCCGTTGCGCTGGCCGTGATCGGGCTCGAAACGGGTTTCGAAGCGCCGGACCTGGCCGTTATCGGCGAGCAGGACATTCTCGGCGACCGCCTCATCCGCGGCCGCAAAAAGGCGCGCCGCGCGCAGGATTTCATCGCCGAGGTCGGCGTGCTGACGGCGGGCGATCTCGTCGTCCATGTCGATCATGGCATCGGTCGCTTTCACGGGTTGACGCCGATCGAGGCTGCCGGCGCGCCGCATGATTGCCTCGAAATCCACTATGCCGACGGCGACAAACTATTCCTGCCGGTCGAAAATCTCGAACTGCTTTCGCGCTACGGTTCCGAGGATGCCAATGTCGAGCTCGACAAGCTCGGCGGCGCCGGCTGGCAGAAACGCAAGGCGCGGATGCGCAAGCGCGTGCTCGAAATGGCGGCAGGCTTGCTGCGCATTGCCGCGGCGCGGCAGACACGCGAAGCCCCCAAGCTCGTGCCGCCCGAACCGCTTTATGAAGCCTTTTGCGCCGGCTTTCCTTATGACGAGACGGAGGATCAGGCGGCGACGATCGAGGCCGTGCTCGACGATCTCGCCTCGGGCAGGCCGATGGACCGGCTTGTCTGCGGCGACGTCGGCTTCGGCAAGACGGAAGTTGCGCTGCGCGCGGCTTTTGTCGCGGCGATCAACGGCAAACAGGTCGCAGTCGTCGTGCCGACGACCTTGCTCGCGCGCCAGCATGCGAAGAATTTCACCGCGCGCTTTGCCGGCCTGCCGGTCAAGGTCGCGCAACTTTCCCGCATGGTCGGCGCCGCGGACTTACGGGCCGTGAAAGCAGGGCTTGCTTCCGGCGATATCGACATCGTCGTCGGCACCCATGCCTTGCTTGGCAAACAGATCGCGTTCAAGGATCTCGGTCTCGTCATCATCGACGAGGAGCAGCATTTCGGCGTCAAGCACAAGGAGCGGCTGAAGGAGCTGCGCGCCGAAGTGCATGTGCTCACCCTCTCGGCGACGCCGATCCCGCGCACCTTGCAGCTTGCGCTGACCGGCGTGCGCGAGCTTTCGATCATCGCGACGCCGCCGGTCGACCGGTTGGCGGTGCGGACCTCGATCTCGCCCTTCGATCCGCTGCTCGTGCGCGAAGCGCTGCTGCGCGAGCGCTATCGCGGCGGCCAGAGCTTTTATGTCTGCCCACGCATCGAAGACATCGAAGAGGCCGGTGCCTTCCTGCGCCAGAATGTGCCGGAGGCCAAATATGTCATCGCCAACGGTCAGCTTCCCGCCTCCGAGCTCGAAGCGCGCATGTCGGCCTTCTATGACGGGAAGTACGATATTCTCCTCTCGACGGCGATCGTCGAATCCGGCCTCGATATTCCCACCGCGAACACGTTGATCGTGCATCGTGCCGATATGTTCGGCTTGGCGCAGCTTTACCAATTGCGCGGCCGGGTCGGGCGTTCGAAGACGCGCGCCTATGCGTATTTCACCACGCCGCTCAACAAAAAGCTGACGCCGCAGGCCGAGAAGCGGTTGAGCGTTCTGCAATCGCTCGATACGCTCGGTGCCGGCTTCCAGCTTGCGTCGCATGACCTCGATCTGCGCGGCGCCGGCAATCTCCTCGGCGAGGATCAGTCGGGTCACATCAAGGAGGTCGGCTACGAGCTCTATCAGCAGATGCTGGAAGAGGCGGTGCTGGCGCTGAAGTCGGGGATCGAGGAGCCGGTCGAAGAGGCTTGGTCACCGACGATCACGCTTGGCACGGCAGTGACGATCCCCGAGGACTATGTCGCCGATCTCGATCTGCGGCTCGGGCTCTATCGGCGCCTTTCGACGCTTGAAACCGATGCCGAGATCGAGGCCATGGCGGCCGAGATGATCGACCGTTTCGGCCCGCTGCCGCGCGAGGTCGAGCAGTTGCTGGCGCTCGTCGCCATCAAGGCGCTCTGCCGCAAGGCCAATGTCGAGAAGCTCGACGCCGGGCCGAAGGGCGTCACCTTGAGCTTCCGCGAAAACCAGTTCGCCAATCCGCAGGGCCTCGTGCGCTATGTTGCGGAACAGGGGCCGCAGGCGCGCGTGCGGCCCGACATGCGCGTCGTCTTCATCCGCGATTTCGAGAAGACGTCCGAGCGGCTCGAAGGCACGGCGACCATTCTGCGTGCGCTCGCTGCCATGGCGGCGAGAAAGGCGGCCTGAGCCGGCTTTTCTTTCCCGCTGCAGGACGGGCGAAAGGGGGTTATTTGGCTGCCGCGATCACCGCATCGAGCAGCGCGGTCAGCTTGCCTGGCTCCTCAGGAAAGCCGGCATCGATCCAGTGAACTTCCAGAAGCGTCAGCGCGTCGCCTATGGCCTTGCCGCTGGCGAGGCCGCGGTTGAGAAGCTCCTCGCCGGAGAAGGGCAAGCGCGGCTCTTTGGCTTCGCGCAAAAAGCCGAGCGCCTTGTGCCATTGTGCGATGTTGCCGCGCGCCTCTGCCGCGGCGAGCATCAGCGCATCGCAGGCGGCGCGGCGGCCGGATTGGTAGAGCAGCTTCAGAAGGCCGTGCGCCTCAGGCGGTGCTTCGAGACCGTGCAGCGTCTCGAACGCTTCCGCCGCTTTCACCAGGCGTTGATGTTCCGGATTGGAAAGGCGCAGCTTTTCGCGCAGGCGATGCGCATCCTCCGGCAGATTGAGGCAGAGCGCGGCGAGGTTCAGAACCGGATCGGGCTCTTCGCCGGCAAGAAAATGCAGCAGGTTTTCCAGCCGCAGCGGATTGGGAGCCGAGGCGATCAGCGGCCCGAGCAGCCCGGACAACGACATTTCGCGCGTGACTTCGCCCGCGCGAGGGGCACTCAGCAATTTCAGCAATTCGTTGCGCACCCGTTCGCGCGACAGGCGCGCGAGTCCGTCACGGGCGCGGATGCAAGCAAGGAGGCCGACCGCGTCGAGCGGGCCCTCGGCATAGCCGGCGGAAAAACGGAAGAAACGCAGGATGCGCAGATAATCTTCTTTGATGCGTGCTGCCGGATCGCCGATGAAGCGCAGCTTTTTCGCGGCGATGTCGTTGAGGCCGCCGACATAATCGTAGAGGCGCCCGGCGCGGCTCAACGACAGGGCGTTGATGGTGAAATCGCGCCGCTGTGCATCGGCGGCAAAATCGCGGCTGAAGCGCACGACCGCATGGCGGCCGTCCGTCTCGATATCTTCACGCAGGCTCGTCACTTCAAAGGGGTGACCATCGATGATCACGGTGACCGTGCCATGCGCAAGGCCGGTCGGCACGGCGCGCAGATTGGCGGCCTGCGCCCGGGCGGCGACGGTTTCCGGCGTCGCCGTTGTCGCAATGTCGAATTCCTTCACCGGGCGGCCGAGAAGGGCGTTGCGCACCGCGCCGCCGACGACGCGGGCTTCTTCGCCATCGGCATCGAGCAATGCCAGAATGCGCAGCAATTCCGGGCTTTGCAGCAAAGCCCGCGCGGACGCCGGCGCTGCGGTCTCGATCACGCTCATTGCACGCTCATTGCATATGACCCGGCACGACGACCCCGTTCTCGATATGGGCCGGGACATAGGCGCCAAGGTGTCGGTCGGCAAAAATTCCAAAGGCAAGCATTCCCGACACCGCGGCAACAAGTCCCAAAAGCGTCAAGGTCGAAACGACGCCTCGGCCCCAATGATCGCGGGCAAAAGGCGTCGTCCGGCGCAGAAGAAGCCAGACCGCATAGAGCAGGAAGGGCAAGAGGAACAGAAGCGCCGGTCTTAAGACGACGCGCCACATCACAAAGCTCTCGCAGAAAAAATCGGCCGGACGGCTATGGTAGGGCGACCCGAGGCGTTTGCAAAGTCGCGTCGCCGCCAGCGCGGCGATTGCGCAACCGAGGCGGAATCCACATATCCCTCTCGGTTTTCAAGTTCCCGACGATGATGCTAGGGAGATGGCGCCGATTCCGGCAGGATGTGACGTGACGGCAAAGCTGGACGGACTGTGGATCCATGAGCTCGCATGGCGCGAGCCGCTCGATGTCGCGCGCGCCTTCGCCGAGCGGCCGGGCTTTGCTTTTCTCGATAGTGCCATGTTCGAGCCGAAGCTCGGGCGCTATTCCTTCATCGGCTTGGAGCCATTCGGTACTTTTACCGCGATCAAGGGCCGCGCGGCTTGGAACGGTGCGGCCCTCGACGTCGCACCGCAGCGGGCCTTGCGCGATCTGCTGGCGCGCTTCTCCTTTGTTGCCGATCAAGCCCTGCCGCCATTTCAGGGCGGGGTGATCGGCGCGCTGCCTTATGAGTTCGGCTGGGATTTCGACGGCCTCAGCGGCGGCCGGCATGCGATTGCGCAAGAGGAGCCGGTCTCGCTCGGCTTTTACGATCTTGTGCTTGCCTTCGATCATCTGCTGCGGCGCGCTTATGTTTTTTCGTCCGGCTTGCCGGAGACCGATCCCGCCGCGCGTGCGGCACGGGCGACGGCGCGGATCGATCATGTGCTTGGCCTTCTCGATCGTTCTACGCGCAACGCGGCCGAAACGCCGGCCATCCGCGGCTGGACGTCGAATTTCGCGCCGAGCGCCTATCATGCGGCGATCGAGGCGGTGCAGGCGCATATTTTCGCCGGCGATATTTATCAGGCGAATATTGCGCAAAGATTTTCCGCCCCCCTGCCGGAAGATTTCTCGGCTTTCGGCTTTTACGAGAAATTGCGCGCCGCCAATCCGGCGCCTTTCGCCGCCTATCTCAATCTCGGCGAAACCGCGATCGCCTCGTCCTCGCCCGAACTGCTGCTGCGCAAGCGCGGTCGCGCGATCGAGACGCGGCCGATCAAGGGCACGATCAACCGCTCGCCCGATCCCGCCAAGGATGCGCGCCGCGCCGAGGCGCTTCTCAAGTCCGAGAAGGACCGTGCGGAAAACATCATGATCGTCGATCTCTTGCGCAACGACCTCTCGCGCGTCAGCGAGCCACGTTCGGTTGACGTGCCGGTGCTGTGCGGCCTTGAGTCCTATGCCAATGTCCACCATCTCGTGTCGGTCGTGACCGGCGAATTGGCGCGCGGGCACGATATCGTCGATCTCATCGCGGCGACTTTTCCCGGCGGTTCGGTGACCGGCGCGCCCAAGCGCCGCGCCATGGAGATCATCGATGCAATCGAAAAGGTCTCGCGCGGCTATTATTGCGGCTCGATTCTCTATATCGGCTTTGACGGCACGCTGGATATGAACATCGCTATCCGTACCGCGGTGCTGAAACCTGGCTATGCGTCCATGCATGCCGGCGGCGGCATTACGAGCCTTTCCGATCCGGTTGCCGAATATGCCGAGACGGAGGTGAAGGTGAAGCGCCTGTTCGAGGCGTTCGGCGCCGCCGAGGAATTGGAAGAAGCAGCGCAATGAGCGGTCAGGTTCTCGTCATCGACAATTACGATTCTTTCGTCTTCAACGTCGCGCGCTATTTCGAGGAGCTCGGCCGCGATGTCGTCGTGCGGCGCAATGACGAGATCGACACGGCCGCGATCCGCCGCGCCGCACCGGCCGCGGTCGTGCTGTCGCCGGGTCCCGGAACGCCGCGCGATGCCGGCATTTCGGAGGCGGTCGTCGAAGAATTGACCGGGGAAATTCCAATTCTCGGCGTCTGCCTTGGCCACCAGGCGATCGGTGAAGTGTTCGGCGGCCGGATCGCACCGGCCAAGCGGCCGCTTTATGGCCGCACGTCACGGCTGACGCATAGCGGCAAGGGGCTTTTTGAGGGATTGCCGCAGCCTCTGGTTGTCGGGCGCTACCATTCGTTGATTGTGGAAGGCACGCCGGCTCTCGAAACCCAACTTTCGGTTGATGCTTTATCCGAGGAAGGCGAGATTATGGCGCTTTCGCATCGCTCAGCGCCTGTCTATGGCGTGCAGTTTCATCCGGAATCGATCTTGACTGAATTTGGCCACGCTCTTTTCGCTAATTTCTTGCGCCTTGCAGTGGAAAGAAAACCGCGTGTTCTGGTTTGATGGCGCGTTACGCGAGCGGTCGGTCGTTCCTTTCGATTTGACGGATCGCGGCCTTAATCTCGGCGATGGGATTTTCGACACGTCGCTGGCGCGCAACGGTCGCATCTTCCGCCGTAAGTCGCATATCGACCGCATGGCGGATGCGGCCGAAATCCTCGGCATTCCATTCGATGAGACGATCGCCGAGACCGCCTTGGACGCGCTCGCCGCGGCGATCGGCGACGGGGCGGTGCGCCTGACGCTCACGCGCGGACCGGGCCCGCGCGGGCTGTCGTTTCCGAAAAATCCGCAGCCCTTTCTCTTTGGCGCCGCGGCATCGCTTCGCGGTCCGCTGTTTCCGGTCCTCAAGCTCGGCACGACCTCGATCCGGCGCAACGAGACGTCGCCGGTTTCGCGCATCAAGGCCTTGCCCTATCTCGATTCGGTCCTCGCGTTGGAGCAGGCGTCTGCCCGCGGCGCCGATGAAGTCTTGTTCGAGAATACCCATAGCCGCGTGGCCTGCCTCGCGAGCGCCAATATCTTTGCCGTCTTCGGCCGCCAGCTCGTGACGCCGCCGCTCAGCGACGGTGCGCTTGCCGGGACGACACGCGCCTATGTCTTGTCCAAGGCGCACGGCCTGCATTTCGACGTCGCCGAGCGCTCCCTGCCGCTGGAGAAATTTTCGCGCGCCGACGCCTTATTCGCGACCAGCAGTCTGCGGCTGATTGCCCCGTGCAACCAGCTCGACGCGACGACCTTTCCCTCCGAGAGCAATGAAATTGTGATCGAATTGCAGGCTTCGATCCGCGAGGCGATTGCTGGCGAATGCGGCCGCTTCTGAGCCCGGCGCGGGCGCGGCTTTGCAACCCGCCCGCGGTAGGGGATAATAGGGGTGCCGGGCGACCGGCTCTTGTTCACGCCCCGGTCTCCCCATGCTGCGATTAGCAATCTTGCGCCATGCCGAAGCGGTTCCGCTCACCGACGAATCCGACGCGGACCGGGAACTGACCCCCGGAGGCTGGGAAATGGCCGAAAAGATGGGTCGCTATTTCCGCGATGCGGGATTGCGGCCCGATCTCGCCTGGGTGTCGCCGGCCAAGCGCGCCAAGGAGACTTTCGCTGGCCTCGAACGCGGCGCCGGCGAGACCTTCACGGTCGATTATGTGCCGCGGCTCTACAGCGCCGATCTGCGCACGCTGGAGGAGGTTGTGACCGAGGCGCCGGCGGATGCGAAATTCCTGTTGATCGTCGGTCACAATCCCGGCCTTGCGGAACTCGCGCATGTGCTCGCGGCGCATGGCAACAAGGCGGAACTCGTGCGCATGCGCGGCCACTTTCCGGCCCCGGCGCTCGCCGTGATCGATTTCGACGTCGACACGTGGCAAAAGGCCCGGCGCGGCGGCGGTCAGCTCGAATACTTTGTTCCGCGCCAGGCGCTGGCCAAATGAACCCGCGGCAAGATTGAGGATTGGCCCTTGCCCTCTCTCGCTGATTTTCTCTTCGATGCGGGGCTCGCGATCCAGAACTTGGCGGAATCGCTGTCCGGGCGGCCGCTGCGACTTGGCGTGACGGGTCTTTCGGGCGCCGGCAAAACGATCTTCGTCACCGCACTGGTCGAGCACCTGACACTCGCGGCGCGCGTCGCAGCGCTCGGCGGCAAAAATGCGCTGCCGGTTTTTCGCGTCCATGCCGAAGGGCGTCTGATGCGCGGCACGCTCGAACCACAGCCGGATGACGCCGTGCCGCGCTTCGCTTATGAGGAGCATATCGCGACGCTGACCGGCCCCGGTGGCGACGCCGACAAACGTGCATGGCCGGAATCGACGCGGCGCATCTCCGAATTGCGGCTGACGCTCGAATTTGAGCGCGACACCGGCTTCGGCCGGCGCCGTTCGCAGCTCACGATCGATCTCATCGATTATCCAGGCGAATGGCTGCTTGATCTGCCGCTGCTCGACAAATCCTATTTGCGTTGGTCGCAGGATACGTTCGACGCGAGTCTCGCGCCGGCGCGTGCGCCGCTTGCGGCGGAATGGCGTGCCTATGTCATGGGGCTCGACGCAGCGGCCAAGGCCGACGAAAGCGTCGCGCAGAAGGCGGCGGTGCTGTTCACCGCCTATCTGCGCGCCTGCCGCGCCGAACCGATTTCGGCCTCGGCGCTGCCGCCGGGGCGTTTCCTGATGCCCGGCGACCTCGAAGGCTCGCCGCTGCTCACCTTCTCGCCGCTGCCGCTCAACGAAGCCAGCGAGATCGATCCGCAATCGCTCGCCGGCATGATGGCGCGCCGCTACGACGCCTATCGCAATCATGTCGTGCGGCCGTTCTTTCGCGATCATTTTGCAAGGCTCGACCGGCAGGTCGTCCTGGTCGATGTGCTTGCCGCTTTGAATGCAGGCGTTTCGGCCGTGCGCGACTTGGAACAGGCGCTTGGCGAGGTTTTGAACGCATTCCGCACCGGCAAGAACACGCTTTTGACGACGCTGCTGCGGCCGCGGATCGACAAGATCCTGTTCGCCGCCACCAAGGCCGATCATCTCAACCACGTGAGTCACGATCGACTCGAGGCGATCTTGCGCCGGTTGACGGCGCGTGCCATCGCGCGTTCGGAGGATGTCGGCGCCATGATCGACGTCGTCGCACTTGCCGCGGTGCGGGCGACGCACGAGGCCAATGTCGGGCGCGGCGGCGCGGCGCTGCCCGCCGTCGTCGGCATTCCGATGGCGGGCGAGCGCATCGGCGACGAGATTTTCGACGGCGGCACCGAGGCGGCGATCTTTCCGGGCGAATTGCCGCGCGATCCGGACGCAGTCTTCTTGGGCGATATGGGCGTCGTCGATCCGCGCGCGGCGGATTACCGTTTCGTGCGCTTCCGGCCGCCGATCGCGCAGCGCGATGCCGCCGGGACGGCCCTGCCGTTGCCGCACATCCGTCTCGACCGCGCCTTGCAATTCCTGCTTGGCGACAAATTTGAATAAGCATCGGACCGAAAAGTGCGAGGCGGTTTTCGGGTCGATCCGATGCGATGAAAGGGACACCATCGGACCGAAAAGTGCGAGGCGGTTTTCGGGTCGATCCGATGCGATGAAAGGGACACCATCGGACCGAAAGGTGCGAAGCCGTTTTTCGGGTGCGATGAAATGATCGAGGGCGCAACGTGGCGACCGAAGCACGCATAAAGCCGCAGGCCTTTCGCCTCGACAAAGGTCAGGGCGCTGCCGAGCCCGCGCGCGAGACGTTCACGCTCGAGCCGGTCGAGGATTTTGTCGAGGCTGAAGCCGCGAAGTCCGGCGCGCCACTCGACCCGGCCGAACGTGCCGTTGAATCGGCGCAGCGGCGCGGCATTACGCAAAGCGCGCTTCTGTCCTGGGGTGGGCTGTTCGTTTCGGCGGCGGGCGGATTCATTCTCCTCGCCTTGAGCAATTGGCTCATCGCGCTTGTCGCCGAGCTTTTTTCCCGCTCGAAGGCTTTGGGCTATGCGGCGCTCGGCCTCGGGGGCCTGGCGCTTTTGGCGCTTGCGGTCATGGCCGGGCGCGAGATTTGGAGCATCGCCCGACAAAGCAAGATCGCCCACATGCATATCGGCTTTGCCGCAGCCCGCGCGGCCGACGACCGCGATGCGGCACGCCGGCTTGTCGCGGCGCTCGTCTCCTTGCAAGCCAAGCGCGGATCGAGTGCTGCAGTGCGCGCCAATCTCATCGGTCTCACCAAGGAGATCGTCGATGGGCGCGACCTCATCGATATCGCCGAGCGCGATCTCGTGCTGCCGCTTGACCGCGAGGTCGCGCGCGAGATCGCCAATGCCGCCAAGCGCGTCTCCATGGTCACGGCAATTTCGCCGCGGGCACTGGTCGATGTCGCCTTTGTCGCCGCGCAGGCGCTGCGGCTGGTGCGGCGGATTTCGGAAGTCTATGGCGGCCGGCCGGGCTTTTTCGGCTTTCTCAAGCTGATCCGTTCGGTCGGCGCGCATCTCGCCATTACCGGCGGCGTCGCGGTCGGTGATTCTTTGATTCAGCAGGTCGTCGGCCATGGTATTGCCGCGCGATTGTCGGCGCGCCTCGGCGAGGGCGTCCTCAACGGCATGCTGACAGCGCGCGTCGGTCTTTCCGCCATGGCCGTCTGCCGCCCCATGCCGTTCGCGATCGAGCCGCCGCCCGGCATCGGCGATGTCGCGCCGTTCTTGTTCCAGTCGGACAAGAAGCGCGAGGATAAGCGCAAGGATTAAGCGCTTTCAGCGATCTCCGTGAGCCGCCGCAGGTCGAGGAAATCGATGCCGCGCTTGGCGACGCTGATGATCGCGTCGCGGGCGAAGCGCGCCAGCGTGCGATTCACCGTTTCGACCGTCATGCCGAGAAAGTCGGCGATATCGGCTTGTGGCACACGCACCGGCACATGCGTCGTTTCATTGTTCGATCGTGCATAGCTTTCGTGCAAGGCGAGAAGGAATTGCGCGACTTTCGGCTCGGCGCGTCTTTGGCCGAGTAGCGCGACCTGGCGGCGCGCCCGCAGGAGTTCGTCGTGCATGGCCGTTGCCAAGGCGGCCCAGAATTCCGGATCTTGCCGCAGAAATCCGATGAAATCCTGGCGTCGGAATTGGCAGAGATAAACCGAGTCGAGCGCATCCGCGCCGTAATCGTTGCGCTCGGTCAAGGGGAAGAGAAGCAGATCGCCCGGCTTGGCGAAGCCGATCACCTGGCGTCGCCCGTCGAGCAGCCGTTGATAGAGCCGCAGCAGCCCATTGCGGACGACATAGACGTGATCCGTCTCGTCGCCCTGGCGAAACAAAGTTTTGTGCGCGTCGAGGGTCGCCAGCCGCGACCGTGCGGCAAGAAGGGATTGCTGCGCCTCGCTAAGGCGGCTGCAAAAACCGCGATTGCGCAATTCGCAATAATCGCAAGCGCGGCCTTTGTCGGTGATATTTTTTGCCAAATCCCTCGATGTTTGCGCGCTTGGCTCGCGGCTCGATGTCATTGTGTGTCCTCGCCGGCGCTGAGCAGCTCGAATAAAGGCGCAAAGCGTGGCGCGGAATGGCGCGAGGGAAATTGATCTGGATCATGCCGGGTCGAGACAATTTGCCGCGAACTCCCGTTGCCGTTGATTGATCCCCATCAGCCGCGATGGGCGCGGCCGGTGCGATTCTCCCGCGACTGGTAACCGAGGGGGCTCGCATGAAACCATCGACGATAAGATTTGCCCACATATCCGCGGCTCTGGCCGCGGCTCTTTTTATTTGCAAAGCACCCGCCTTCGCCGATCCGGTGAGTCCCGCGGGTTGGACGATGAACCTGCCGGTCGCCGTGCCGCTGCCTGGCGGTCTCTACTTCGCCGACACCGGTTATTACATGGAGCGCCAGACCAAGGGCGCCGGGCTCGTGCAGGGCGAGGTCAATCTGCCGGCCTTCATCTGGTCGACTCCGTTCGATTTTCTCGGCGGTCACGTCGAGGCGATCGCGGCGGTCCCCGAGCTCAGCATCGGCGATCATACCGCCGGCATCAGCGCCACGTCGTTTTACAATTCAGCCGCGCTGATCGGCGAAGTCTGGAATCTCGGCGGCGGCTGGAGCGTGTCGGAATTCGTCGGAACCTTCTTTCCGGTCAAGACCTATAACGGCGAAACGCTCGGCATCGGCGGCAATTTCTGGACCTTCACCGACCTTGCCGGCATCGCTTACAACAGTGCGGATGGGTGGAGCCTCGGCGCCAATCTCACCTTCGGCCTCAGCGGCAATGACCCGGCGTTCGGCTTTCAGACTCAGCCAGATGTGCTCGATGTCGATTTCTCGGCCATCAAACATATCGGCAAGTGGGAATTGGGCTTCATTGGCAATGCGTCAGGCGATGTGAGCAAAGCCTATCGCAACGGTTGGGGCGCGCATCCCTACAGCCAAGTCGCGCTCGGCGGCCTCGTTGGCTATACGTTCGGGACGGTGACTGCGGAAGTGTTCGCCACGCGCAGTGTCGAAGCGCGCGATCAGGCGCCTTATCTCGGCAATGTCTCGCCGGGGCTCGGCCAATACGACACGCGGGTCTGGGGCCGCATCATCATTCCGCTGTGGAATCCGCCGGCGCCGGCCGCCCCGGTCGTCGCCAAATATTAGAGCGGCCAGATAGGCGCGGGACGCGAAAAAGGAGACCGGTTTTTCGCGCAGATCCCGCTCTCGGCTTTAGACTTCAGCGTGGTCCCGTCCAGGGCATGTGACTGGACCGGCCTTGTGCCGGTCCTTTTTTATTGCACGCCGAGCTTCTTCTGCAGGCTCGTCGAAGAGGTTGTGTATTGGAAGGTGAGCTTCTTCTCCGGATAGACGTAGCGATGCACCTTTTGCGCGGCGAGCGAGCCTTCGTGGAAGCCGCAAAGGATGAGCTTCAACTTGCCCGGATAATAATTGATGTCGCCGATGGCGAAGATGCCGGGGACATTGGTCTCGAATTGCGCCGTATCGACCGGGATCAGGTTTTCCTCGAGGTTCAGACCCCATTCGGCGATCGGGCCGAGCTTCATCGTCAGGCCGAAGAAGGGGATGAGCCGCTCCACCGGGATTTCGACCGGCTCGTCCTTGCCGGCCTTGAAATGGGCGCCGGCGAGTTCGCCGTCGGCGCCGGCGAGGCCGACGATTTGGCCGATCCGCAGATCCATTTTGCCCGCGGCAACGAGCTCGCGCATCGCATTGACCGAATGCGGCGCGGCGCGGAATTCGTCGCGACGATGGACGAGCGTCAGCGTCTTGGCGATCGGCTGCAGGTTCAGCGTCCAGTCGAGCGCGGAATCGCCGCCGCCGACGATCATCACGTTCTTATCGCGGAAGGCTTCCATCTTCCGCACCGCATAGAAGACCGATTTGTCTTCATAGGCTTCTATGCCGTCGATCGGCGGCTTCTTCGGCTGGAATGAGCCGCCGCCCGCCGCGACGATCACCGCTTTGCAGGTGAAGGTCGTGCCGGCATCCGTCTTAACGCGGAACTTGGGCGCTTCGGCCGTGCCGAGCGTTTCGAGCTCCGTCACCAATTGATCGAAGTGGAATGTCGGGCGAAAGGGTTCGATCTGCGCCAAGAGGTTGTCGACGAGACCGGCGCCCGTGACCATCGGATGGCCGGGAATGTCATAGATCGGCTTTTCCGGATAAAGCTCGGAGCATTGGCCGCCGGCGCGCGGCAGAATGTCGATCAGATGGCAGCGGATGTCGAGCAGGCCAAGCTCGAACACGGTGAAGAGAGCGGATGGTCCCGCGCCGACAATGACAACGTCGGTCTCTATGTTGTCTACCATAAAAGGCTCCTTGAAAATTCGCGTCTTCGCCGGCGCTGTGCGCTCGGCGGTTACGTGACTGCGGCGATCGTCGCGGGAGGCGCGAGGAAATGATCCTCGCAGGGATTATCCTTGGCGCGGCGGCGTCACGACGACCAGGCCGTCAATCTCGGGCGTGACTTTGATTTGACACGACAGCCGCGAATTCGGCTGCACGGCATAGGCAAAATCAAGCATGTCCTCTTCCTGCGGGCTGGCCTCGCCCGTCAAGGGAACAAACGCTTCATCGACATAGACGTGACAGGTGGCGCAGGCGCAAGCCCCGCCGCATTCGGCGGTGATCTCGGGAATCGAATTGCGGATCGCCGCCTCCATCACGGTCGAGCCTTCTTCGGCCTCGACCTTTCGCTTTTCGCCAGACGAATCGATGAAGGTGAGATGGACCATTGATGCTTTCTCTGTGGACGGTTCTAGGTGGGATTGCGCGCCTTCTTAATGAAGAGCTTGCGCGATGAACAGCCTTGTCTTTGCGGCGCTTGAAATTTTGCTTCGAAATGCTGGGTTTCGGCAGCGGTTTTGCTGCGCTGCAACAATTTGCCGCTAATCGCCGTGTCGGGGCACGATAGCCAGATAGTCGCGGGCTGCGACGAGGGCTCGGTCAGCGGCAGCCGGCAAGGTTTGCAGGGCGCGCGATGGCGGATGTCCCGCCCGAAGCGCGAGGTCCGCCGTTTCCGCCGCCGCCACCAGTTCGAAGGCGCCGATGGCCCGGGCGGAGCCGATGAGCTTGTGGAGGAGATCGGCGTGGCGGCTGGGCAGGGCGGCCGGGTCTGCGAGCGCGGCGAGGATTTCGGCTGTCTGATCGATAAAGAGCGTCAGAATTTCGTGCTGAAGCGCCAGATCGCCAAAGGTTTGGGCCGAAAGATGGGGGATATCGAGCCCGGGCGCCGGTTCGGGCGTGCTCTCGGCGTTGGCGAAGGTGCCGCCGGCGGTCGGCCTAAGGCTGCTCATCCCGATTCCATCCCCAGGAATTATCCACCAATCCTCTGTACCGCTTGCCATCGTACGGATTTTGTTGACAAGTTGAGAGGCGGCGCAGGCAGCGCCGGCCGCGCGGCAAATCTTTCCGATTATGGTGAAGGCCGCGTTAACGACGTTTCCAAACCTTTGGCAGCCGCGGTTTCCATCGCCTAAGCGTGGATGTAGACTGCCCTTGGTTAATGGAATGTTTGCGTTTTTGCCGCCGGGCGGGCGGCATTGGCGCGGGTGCGTTCCGTGTCGGGTGCGTATTTCCCCGTTTGCGTAAGAGGTTATCATGGCGACGTCTAACAAGGCGCAAGATCCGGCGGCTGCGGCGCTGTCGGCAATCGAGGAGGCGTTGAACCTTTCCTCAAGCGCGCCCGCGGCCGACGAAGACAAAGCGCCGGAGATTTCGACGCCGGTCTTTCCCAAGGCTTCTGACCCCGACAAGACGCCCAAGATCATGAAGCGCTATCCGGAGGGGCCGTCGCTCGATTCGGCCGGGGCGCCTCCCGCCGATCTCGATCGCCCGGCGCCGCGCCTGCCGGAAGTCGAGGAGCATCCGCTGTTCGCCCCGAAACGGTCCGAATCGAAGCCCGCTGGCGGGCAGGGAGAGTTCAGCGCCAATCGATCCAATCTCCAGCCCTCGTCCACGCCGGCGAACGACGACCGTCATTCTGTCGGCGCCATTCTGCGCGCCCTCAACCAGAAGCCGAGCCCGGCGCCGCTTGTCATTGCCGGCGTGCTGTCGTTCGTTTGGTTGATCGTTGCCGGGCTCTATTTCGGTGCGCATCGCGCCCAGTTCCTGGCGCCCGGCGTCTCGGCGCTGCGGCCGGAGATGGGCATTTTCGCGCTGATCGCGCTCGGGCCTGTCGTTTTCTTCGTCGTCACCGCGCTTCTGGCGCGCCGGGCGCAGGAAATGCGCCTGACGGCGCGCTCGATGGTCGAGATCGCCGTGCGCCTTTCGGCGCCGGAGACGATTGCCAGCGACCAGATGGTGACGCTGTCGCAGGCGATCCGCCGCGAGATCGTTTCGATGGGCGACGGGATCGAGCGCGCCCTCGCCCGCGCCGGCGAGCTTGAAACGCTCGTCCGCTCCGAGGTCTCCAACCTCGAACGCTCCTATTCCGAGAACGAGCGCCGTATCCGCTCTCTCGTCGATGAATTGCACACCGAGCGCGAGTCCATGCTGGCCAATAGCGAGCGGATGCGCTCGGCGATCGGCGGCGCGCAGGATTCCTTTACCCAGGAATTGGACGTCGCGACGGGGCGCCTGACGGAAAGCCTCAATGGCGCCGGCAATCGCATTACGGGGTCGCTTGGCGCGACCGCCGAGGAAATCCGTCTATCGATTGCGCGCGCGGCGGAAGACCTGCTCGGCACGCTTGCTTCGCATGGCGGCGATATTCTCAGCCGGCTCGAAGAGACGCGCGCCTCCGTCGATGCGACGATCGCCCGCGCCAGCGAGGAACTGGCGCAAGGATTTAGCCAGCGTCTTGGCGAGGTTGACGAACATTTGCGCGGCTCGGGCGAGGCGGTCATTGCCAATATCGTCCGCGAACTCGACGAAGCGACCGGACGTGCCGCCGCGCAACTCGCCGGGACGACCTCATCTTTCGACGAAATCGCCCAGGGCCTGACGCTGAAGTTGGCCGACGTCGATAGCAATCTGCGCAACAGCAGCGAAACGGTCGCTGCCGAAATGGCGCAGAAGCTCGAGGATGCCGGTGCCCGCATCGCGGCTGTCTTGGAGGACTCTTCGACGGCTTTGGCCGGACATGCTGACAAAATGCATGAACGGCTTGCCGCGACGGCACAGGAATCTTTCGACACGTTCGCCTATCATGCCGGCACGCTCAATGATCGGTTCGCCGAAACCGCCAGCGATGCAATCAGTGCCATCGCGACGCATGGCGACCGCATCAACGAGACGCTGGCGGAACGGCTTTCGCGGTTTGAGGACGCGATCGCCGGCCAGGGCAATGATATCGCCGAACGGCTCGGCCAGAACGCCGATGCGCTGGCGACCCGGCTTGGCGCGCATTTCGAGACCTTGCAGAGCGTGCTCGACAACCAAGGCGGCGAACTCGATCGCAAGCTCGCAGAGCACACCGACCGCACGGCGGATGTCTTTGCCCTGCATACGCAAAATCTCGACGATCGCACCTCGGCCAAAGTGCAGCAGGTGGCGGAATCGCTTGAGGGCCTGCTCGGCCGCATCGATTCGGCGCTCGACGGTCGCGCCCGCACGCTGCACGAAACGCTCGCGGCGCGGACGCTTGAGATCGCCCGCGTTCTCAGCGACGGCAATCGCGATGTGACCCAGGCGCTCGACGCACGCGCCGAAGCGATCAATGCCGATCTCGTCCAGCACGTTGCGGCCTTTACCGAAAGCTTCACGGAAAGGGCGGACGAAGTGCGGCATCTGCTGAACGCCAGCACCGCCGACCTCGGCGAGACGCTTGCAGTGCGCGCCGAAGCGATCAATGCGGAACTCGTCCAGCATGTTGCGGCCTTTACCGAAAGCTTCACGGAAAAGGCCGAAGAAGCCCGGCAATTGTTGAGCGCCAGCACCACCGATATCGGCGAGACGCTCGCGGCACGGGCCGAAGAGCTGAGCGCAACGCTCGGCGCGCAAGCGAGCGAAATCAATACGGCTTTCGACGTCCGCGCCGGCGAGATCAACACGACACTCGGCAGCCGCGCGGCGGAGATCGCGCTGCTTTTGGCCGCTAAGGCCGACGAGGTCGATCAATTGCTCGGCACGCGCACGACCGAGATCGCCCAGACGCTGGCGGTCAAGGCCGATGAAGTCAACCGCCTGCTCGGCGGCCGCTCGGTCGAGATCGCGCAGACCCTGTCCGATCAGGCGCAGGATGTGAACGAAGTGCTTGGCGCGCGCGCCAACGAGATCGCCGAAACGCTCGATGGCCGCATCGCGCGCTTTGAGGAGCATATCGTCGGCCGGCTTGACCTGGTCACGTCGGATCTCGATCAGCGCGGTCGCGAATTGTCGGAGAATCTGGCGACACGGGCGCGCGAGATCGATCAGACGCTCGCGCATCACACCGGCACGATCAGTGCGGCGCTCGATCATGAATCGGGGCAACTCGAGGGCCTGCTCAGCGGCCGTGCCGAGGCTCTGCGCGCCTTGCTTGGCCAGGCCTCGCAGGACCTCGATACGACGCTCGCCGGCCGCATCGCCGAGATCGGCACCGTCCTTGCCGGCCGGGTCAACGAGATCGGCGCGACGCTGGCAAGCCGGCTTGTCGAGCTGCAGGCATCGCTCGACGAGCGCCAGGGCACCTTGCACGACACGCTGAGTGCACGCTCGGAGGCGATCCACGGCGTGCTCGACACCAAGGGCTCCGACCTCGTCGAAAAGCTGGGGCAGAAACAGACGGAATTGGCGGCTGCTATCGAGCAGTCGACGCGGGGCCTCAACAATGCGCTGGCTGCCGGCGCCACGGCATCGGTCAATGCGCTGGTTTCGACGCATCAACAGGTCCGCGCCGGCATGGGCGAGGCGATCGGCGCCCTCGACGAGAAAAGCACGGCCGTGCAGCAGACCGTCGAAAACGCGCAAGCCGCCTTCGCGGCGATCGAATCCGCCTTGGCGGCGCGCGTCGCCGAGTTCGAACAAGCGACCTTGGCCATCAACCGGCAGATCGAGACGCTTGGCGCCAATGCCGGCACCACCATCGGCAGCGCGCAGGCGCTTTATGAGACGATCGCGCATCAGCAGGAGGCCCTTGCCGCCGCCGCCGTCGATCTGTCGCGTTCGCAGACGGAACTCGACCGCAGCCTCAACGAGCGCCGCTCGGCACTCGAAAGCCTGCTGGCGAATGTGCAGGCTCGGCGCGAGGAATTCGATGCGGTGATGACGTCGTTCTCGGCGCTCGTCGAAGAAGCCTTCCGCCGTGCCGAAGCACGGGCGCATGAGATCGGTTCCTTCCTGGCCGATACGTCGCAATCGACGGCGAGCCAGGTCGAGCGCCAGTTCGGCGGCATCCGCGCCTCAATCAGCAGCGAGCGCGACCGCACGACCCAGCTTCTGCAATCGGCCTATGAGCAGGCGAGCACCGAGATCGAAGAAATCTTCGGCCAATCGACCGCGCGCTTCCAAGCCGCTGCGACGGAAATGCGCGGCTTGGCGCGCGAAATTCAACGCGAACTCGAAACGACCCGCGAGGAATTGCGCCGTAATGCCGTGAGCCTGCCGCAGGAGACCGCCGAGCAGACGGCGGCGATGCGCCGCGTCGTTGCCGATCAGATCAAGGCATTGAACGAACTGACCGACATCGTCGCGCGGTCAGGCCATGCCTATGATCTCTCCGATCCGTTGGCATCGCCTTCCAGCCGCGAGACTTCGCAGCGGCGTCTGGAGTCCTCACGATCGGAGCCGCCGCGCTTCGCCGAGCCGGCGCGCGAATCGCGTCCCGATCCGCTGCGTCCGTCGCGGCCCGCGGCCGCGCCGCCACGCCCAGCGGCG
>NZ_CANSHK010000023.1:0-52015 GCF_947646745.1 uncultured Methylovirgula sp.
CCCTCGATAGGGCTTTACAACCCTATAACGGTTTAGCAAACCGCCGCCTTCAGCCTCTCGGCCACGTCTCCAAAGCGGTGCCGGTCCATATGCCCGAGGCGAGCGCATATGGCAAGGCGGCGGGGTCGGGCGGAGCCCGATTTCCAAACCTCAGCCCTTGTCCGCCTCGGCGACGAAGGCCGCGATCCGGGCGATCGTCGCCGCATCCGCCAGCAAAGGCGGATGGCCCTGGCCTTCGACGACATGCGTCGCGCAATTTCTGTGGCGGCGGGCCATTTCGACGAAAGTTTCCTGCGACAGGACATCGGAATTGCTGCCGCGGATGACGAGCAAGGGCACGTCGGCGAGCGCTTCGAACAAGTCCCAGGATTGCGGCAGCGGTTCGTCGAGGCGCAGCTTGTCGAGCGGCTTCACCAGATTGGGGTCGAAGGTGGCGCCGAACGTGCCGTCGAGCTTTTGAAACGAGGCGCGCGCATAAAACTCGAAATCGGCGTCGGAGAGCGCCGGAAACTGCGCGCTCATCGCCTTGCGCACATAATCGATCGCGTCGGGGAGCGAATTCGGCGCCGCGGGGTGGCGCAGATATTGGCGGATGCGGGTCAACCCTTGCAGTTCAACGACGGGTCCGACATCGTTGAGCACCGCGCCGCGCACCAGCGCCGGCCGCGCTGCGGCGAGCGCCATCGCGTGAAAACCGCCGCGCGAGGTGCCGACGAAGATCGCCGCGTGAATCTCGACGGCCGCCAATTGGGCGAGAATGTCGGCGGCCTCGACGCTCAGGTCGTAGTGGCGCCAGTCCCGGTCAAAGTCCGATTCGCCGCGGCCGCGGTAATCGAGGGCGACGACGCGGCGCTTGCGGCCGGCCGCGCCCGCCGCCAAAGCCTCGGCCAGCGGGGCGAAATCGGCGCCATTGCGGGCGAGCCCAGGCAGACAGACGACGGGCAGGCCCGGATCGAGGGGGCTACCGTAATCGCGCAGATGCAGCCGCAGGCCGTCTTCGGCGCTGACGAACCAATCGACGAACGTGGCGGCAGGCGTCTTGGGGGCGTGAGTCATGGCGAGACCGGTCGAAAACGCTTCTTTTACCATGCTGCGGCAAACGGGGAACTTATCTCGATTTTTAGCGATTTCCCCGCCATGAGCACATTCGATCCGTCCCGCTGCCGCGTTCTGATTGTCGAGGACGAATGGCTTGTCCGCGAGATGATGGCCGATGTGCTGGAAGAGACGGGCTTTACGGTCAGTCTGGCGGCGTCTGCCGCAGAGGCGTTACGCGTCTTGCGGCGCGACCCCCCGATCGATCTCGTCGTCAGCGATATCGAAATGCCGGGCGTCCTCGACGGCGTTGATTTGGCGCGGCTTCTGCGATCGCAGCGGCCGGAGATCGGGGTGGTGATGGTCTCGGGATGCCGCCCGCGAACGCTGCCGCCGGGCGTGCTTTTTCTCGCCAAGCCCTTTGTCCCCGCGGAGCTCTTGCGGGTCCTGAGCGACCTTGCCGCGCCGGTCCGCGCCGCCTCATAAACCGGCTGACGCTTCGAGCATCGAATCGATGCGGACCGGCGCCGTCTTGGCGGACATGCCGCCGGACGTTCCTGGCTCGGCCTTGGCCGAGCGCAGCGCGGCGAAGCTTGCCTGATACATGGTCCAATTCTCCATCACCCGCTGCACATAATTGCGCGTTTCGGTGAAGGGGATGCGTTCGACCCAATCGATCGGATCGACGCCCGGCGTCCGCGGATCGCCGTGGGCGTCGATCCATTCCTTCACATGTCGGCCGCCGGCATTATAGGCGGCGAAAACGAGGATCGGCGAGCCACGCTGCTCGAGCAGCAATTGGCCGAGATGGGCGGCGCCGAGCTTGGCGCTGAAAGCCGCATCGCTCAACAGCCGGCCGGCGTCAAAATCCATCTTGATGTGATCGGCGGTGCGTTTTGCCGTTGCGACGATCATCTGCATCAGCCCGCGCGCGCCAGCGCCGGAAACCGCATGCGTATCGAATTCGCTTTCTTGCCGCGCGATGGCGTAGACGAGCGCCGGCGGCGCCGAATTTTCCGCCGGCGTATAAGCGGGAATGCCATAGGTCGGGAAGGCAAGCGCGTCGATCAGGATGCCGCGCTGGGCGAGAAGCTTGCCGATCACGAGAGCCTCATGGGCGTCGCGCTGCGCGGTGATGACATCGGCCAAAGCGGCGACCTGGGCCGGCTCGGTCAGGTGCTGCGCCGCGCAACTCGCGAGCGCCATGGCCAAATCCTTTTCACCCAGCGCGAAAAAAAGCTCGACGATCCGGACCGCTTCGTTGCGTGCCGCGCCGCGCGCGGCCGGGGTTGTGACACTGCGCGGCGCAAGGCCGTGGAGGCCAAGCCGGGCGCCCGCCAATTGGCCGTAATAGGTCGCGGCGCGTGCAGCGGCCTTTTCATAAAAGGCCTTGGCGCGCTGATCGGCGTCGTCGGCCTGCGAAACTTCCGCCGTGCGGCCCTGCCAATAAGCGATGCGGGCGATCGAGATCGGCGTCTGCGCCAGCGCCGCAGCGGTCGCGAAATGTTTGGCTGCCCGTGCCGGGTCGTTGAGGAAACGCAAGGCGATCCAGCCGGCGTGGAATTCCGCGTCGATCTTGGCTTCCGTCGATTCCGCCGTATGTTCGGCGCAAATCCGATAGGCGGTGGCGAGATCGCCGGCGTCAAGCAGTTTGCGCGCCAGGAGCCGGCGCTCCGTCCACCAGGCGTCGCCGTCGACGAGCAGGGCAGGGTCGCGCGGCGCGGCCAGCATCAGCGCCGCGGCTGCATCGTCCTTGTCTTCGTGGCGCAGTCTATGGATTCGGGCAAAGAGAAACGCCGGGTCGCTGCGCATATCCGGCGGCACGGCATCGAACATTTTGTCACTGGCCGCCTCGTCATTGATCGCCGCATGCAATCGGGCGAGCACGACGTAATCGGGATTGACCAACACCGCGTTGCGCAGGCCGCCGGCATTGTCGCCTTCATAGAGCAGGTGGTCGGCGCGGGCCTTATAGTCGGCGGCCGAAAGATAGGCGCCGAATTCGCCGCGCACATGCGTCTCGAGTGAGGCGGAAAGCTGCGAATGCCGCCAGACGTCGCGCACCAGTGCCTGCGCTTCGGCGTCCTTGCCTTCGCTCTTCAGAGCCCGCGCCTCGGCCAGCTTGCCGAGGGCCGTCTGCGGCGCGGCCGTGGCGAAGAAACTGTCGATCAGCGCCGGATCGGCATGAGCCTGATAAAACCCGTCTTCGATCCGGTGGACGAGGAAATCGCGCGCTGGCCAATCGGGATGCGCGACGAGAAAGGCATCATATCGGTCCCGGCCGGCGTCGCGCGAATCGCGCAGGGCGACCCATTCGAGAGCGGTGCGGACGATCGGGTCGCTCGCGCGCGCCGCCTGCACATCGCCTTGGCTCAGATCGCCGGCTTTATAATAGGGCAGAGCTTCCCGCAGTCCGGTCGGGTTCAGGCCGAGCGCGACGATCGGATCGACCGGCGGGCTGCCTGCGGTTTCGCCGCGGTTGGCAAGCTGCGGATGGGCGCGCCCGGATTGGAAAAAATGCTCCAGCTCGGACGTGGCGTCATTGAACAAGCCGGCGAGCCAGGACACCATATGCGCGCGGGCTGGCTCGCTGCCGTCGAAATCGGGCGCCGGCAGAACCGAAACAAGCGCGAGCGCCGCGACAAAGCCAAGCCCGAGGCCGCCGAAAAGCCAGGGAACGCGAAAGGCCCGACGCCGGGCGGCGGCCTTGCCAGTCTTGCGCGGCTTCGCGCTGGCGCGAGCCGGCGGGCTTCGCGGAGCTTTGCGCGGCTTTGTCATTCTGTCGGCCGATTCGTTAACAAGCGCGAATCCTTTCCGCGCGCCGCGGCGCGAGCAGGACAAAACGATCTCCGGACTTTTATAATCAATGGCTTGCCGGAGGTTGCGCACCGGCGCCCGCAGGCCTTGTGCAAACGAGCGGCAACACGCACATGGACTTGACGGGCTAATTGTCGGAAGAGACAGGTGCAAAACTAAGGCAATCCCCATTATCGAAGAAGGAATCGCCCAGATGGGCAAGAAGGCCGCTTTCAAGGGCTCGATCACCGCCCTGGTGACGCCATTCGCAGCGGGCCGGTTCGATGAAGGCGCCTATCGCGCCTTGGTCGATTGGCAGATCATCAACGGCACGCACGGCTTGGCGCCGGTCGGTACGACCGGCGAGAGCCCGACGCTCAGCCATGCCGAGCACAAACAGGTTGTCGAAGTTTGCGTCGCCGAGGCACGCGGCCGCGTGCCGGTGCTTGCCGGCGCCGGCTCGAACAATACGCAAGAGGCGATCGATCTTGCCCGCCATGCCGAAAAGGTCGGCGCCGATGGCGTGCTCGTCGTCGCGCCCTATTACAACAAGCCGTCCCAAGAGGGGCTTTACCGCCATTTCAAGGCGATCAACGACGCGATCGGCATTCCGATCATCCTCTATAATATTCCGCCGCGCTCGGTCGTCGATATCTCCGTCGATACGATGAAGCGGCTCTTCGAGTTGAAGAACATCGCCGGCGTCAAGGATGCGACCGGCAATGTGGCGCGCACTGCCTTGCAGCGTGACGCGCTCGGCGCCGATTTTATCCAGCTCTCGGGCGAGGACATGACCGCGCTGGCGGTTCTGGCGCATGGCGGCGACGGCTGCATTTCCGTCACCTCGAACGTCGCGCCAAGGCTGTGCGCCGATTTTCAGGAGGCGGGCCTCAAAGGCGACTTCAAGACCGCGCTTGCCATTCAGGACCGCCTGACACGGCTGCATGCGGCGCTGTTCGTCGATCCCAATCCGGCCGGGCCGAAATATGCCCTCTCGCTGCTGGGCAAGATCGCCAACGAACTGCGCCTGCCGATGCTGCCGGCCTCGCCCGCCGCGCAGGACGCGGTCGCGGCCGCCATGCGGCATGCCGGACTGTTGCCGAAGTAACGGGCGATCGCATTGGCAGAAAAGAAAGAGACGCGCTTCAAGGTCGTGGCGGACAACCGCCGCGCCCGTTTCGATTACGAGATCGGCGAGACGTTTGAGGCGGGACTGGTGCTGACCGGGACGGAAGTGAAGTCGCTGCGCACCGGCAAGGCTTCGATCGGCGAGAGCTACGCGAGCCTCGACAAGGCCGGCGAACTTTACCTCGTCAACGCGACGATCCCGGAATATCTGCAGGCGAACCGCTTCAACCATGAACCGAAGCGGGCCCGCAAACTGCTTCTAAACGCTCGCGAAATCACCCGTCTCGCCAAAGGCCTCGAACGCGAAGGCATGACCCTCGTACCGTTGAAGATTTACTTTAACGCGCAGGGCCGCGCCAAGCTTGAACTCGCGCTCGGCCGCGGCAAGAAATTGCACGACAAGCGTGACACCGAGAAGCAGCGCGATTGGAATCGGGAGAAGAGCCGCCTGTTACGCGACCGCGGCTGACGGCTCGATGCGCGCGTTCATGAACGGCGCGAAGTCTCGAGTTCGGCGCAGACCTCCTTGAAGAGCGCCGCGAACATGTCCGCCGTCAGGACGCCAGTGTTCGTGTTGTAGCGTGAGCAATGATAGCTGTCGAAGAGAACGAACCGCTGTGTCTTGCTGTGGAACCGGTGCCGGCGGCCATGCGCGAAAGGGCGGGCGGCGAGCTTTTCGCCTGCAGCCCGGACGACCTGGTCGTGGGCGATGCGGCCGAGTGCGACAATGACCGTGAGGCGCGGCATGGCCGCGATCGTCGCGGCGAGAAAACCGCGGCAATGGGCAATCTCCTCCGGCAACGGCTTGTTTTGCGGCGGCACGCAGCGCACGGCATTGGAGATTGCGCAATCGACAAGGCGGAGCGTGTCGTCGGGCCGCTGTTCGTAAATGCCGGTCGCGAGGCCGCAATCGAGCAAAGTCGCATAGAGCAGATCGCCGGCGAAATCGCCGGTGAACGGCCGGCCGGTCCGATTGGCGCCGCGCAGACCGGGCGCGAGGCCGACGATCAAAAGCCGCGCGTCGCGCCCGCCGAACGTCGGCACAGGGCCGTTGAACCAATCCGGATGGGCGATGCGGTTGTCGTTGCGGAAAGCCACCAGCCGTGGGCAACGCGGGCAGTCGTGATCAGGCGTATCCGGCGCCGCCACGCGGTCTAAATCTGGCTCTAGGACGCTCACCGGGCAGTCCTAAAACATCTGCGCCAAAAGGCAAACGCGGCCGGGACGAAATCCACGACGAGACCCTGCGAAGCGGCGCCGAATGGGTCCGGCGCCGCGTTTCACTCAATCGTCGAGGACGTCCTCGTCATAGCCTGCCGGCACCGTACTCGTCTGCCGGCGCTCCTGATGGAATTTCTGCGCCCGCTCGGGCCGCTCGTTCGGGTCGCGCCCGATCTTTGCGGCGAGATGGACGAGGTCGATGAACTCATCGGCCTGGCGGCGCAATTCGTCGGCAACCATCGCCGGCTGCGTCGTATTGGTCGAGACGACCGAGACGCGCACGCCCTTGCGCTGCACCGCCTCGACAAGCGAGCGGAAATCGCCGTCGCCGGAAAAGAGCACGACATGGTCGAGATGCTCGGCCATTTCCATGGCATCGACGGCCAGTTCGATGTCCATATTGCCCTTCACCTTGCGGCGGCCCAGCGAATCGACGAATTCCTTCGTCGGCTTGGTGACGACAGAATAGCCATTGTAATCAAGCCAGTCGATCAACGGACGGATCGACGAGTACTCTTGGTCCTCGACCAGCGCGGTATAATAGAAGGCGCGGACGAGCTTCCCCCGGTTTTGGAACTCCTTGAGCAGCCGCTTATAATCAATATCAAAGCCGAGGGACTTCGCGGTCGCGTAGAGGTTTGCGCCGTCAATGAAGAGCGCAATACGTTCCTGGTCTGCCATTAAGGTGTCTCATGCTTCTTGGTTTTTGGTTGCAACTGCACTAAAGCGGCACGCGACGCGACAAAAATGCCCTTAGTGTCGGTACGGTTAGCCCGCCTAGGCGGATAATCACTAGATGTGGTTTCCAACGCTCCTCGCGTCAACCCCGCCCCATTGAAATTGACGGATATGCTATCATATAACGCAGATTAACCTGTTTTAAGCAAAGTCGTATGAGTGCGCGCTCAGAATGGCCCGAGCGGCTAAGGCGGTTGATGAGACTCTACGTATTTTGTAGAAAAACCCAAACCCTTACGACGGCATTTCAAGGAGAGTTGAACAAATGGCACGCGTCACGGTTGAGGATTGCATCGATAAAGTCGAAAACCGATTTGATCTGGTGTTGATTGCCGCTCATCGCGCGCGGATGATCGCATCCGGTTCGTCGATCACGGTCGATCGCGACAACGACAAAAACGCTGTTGTCGCGCTGCGCGAGATTGCCGAAGCGACGCTTACGCCGGAAGATCTTAAAGAGGATTTTATTCATTCGCTGCAGAAGCATGTCGAAGTCGACGAGCCGGAGGCCGAGGCTGTGCCGGCGCTGACGCCGGCGGTCGAGAAGGTCCAATCCGATGCGCCGGGCGATGTACAATTCGATCGTATGACCGAAGAAGATCTGCTTCGCGGCCTCGAAGGTCTCGTCCCGCCGGCGGAGACGGAAGACGACAGCGACTGAGTTATCGGCAGCGGGGCCGAACCGAATATTGGCGACCTCGGTTAGCGAGATTGCCGGCGCGAGGCGCTGAGACGGCTTTGTTCAGGAGCGTGGCCGCGCATTGGCGCCGCCGCGCCGGACTTCATGGAATCGACCCGAACCATGATGCGGCAATACGAACTCGTCGATCGCGTCCGGCGCTACAATCCGCATGCCGACGAGGAACTGCTGGACCGCGCCTACGTCTATGCGATGAAGGCGCACGGGGTCCAGAAACGCGCATCCGGAGATCCGTACTTTTCCCATCCGCTGGAAGTCGCCGCGATCCTGACCGACCTTAAGCTTGACGATGCGACGATCGTCGCCGCGGTTTTGCACGACACGATCGAAGATACCGGCTCGACACGCGAAGAGATCGACAAATTATTCGGCGCCGACATCGGCCGTCTCGTCGAGGGCCTGACCAAGCTCAAGCGGCTCGATCTCGTCTCTAAACGTGCCGTGCAGGCGGAGAATTTCCGCAAGCTGCTGCTCGCGATCGCCGATGACGTGCGCGTGCTGCTCGTCAAGCTCGCCGACCGGCTGCACAATATGCGCACGCTGCAATTCGTCCCGCCCGAAAAACGCGAGCGCATCGCGCAGGAGACGCTCGACATCTATGCGCCGCTGGCCGGGCGCATGGGCATGCAGAACATGCGCGATGAGCTCGAGGATCTCGCCTTCCGGCATCTGATGCCGGAGGCAAGCGCCTCGATCAGCAAGCGGCTCAACGAACTCAAAAAGAAGAACGGCAAGATCATCGCCAAGGTCGAGCAGGAATTGCGCGATCTGTTGTCGGCGCAGGGTATCGAGGCGACGGTCGAAGGCCGCCAGAAGCAGCCCTATTCGGTCTGGCGGAAGATGGAGCGCAAGTCGGTCGCTTTCGAGCAATTGTCCGATATTTTCGGCTTCCGCGTCTATGTGAATACGATCGAGGAATGCTACCGGGTCATCGGCGTCGTTCACACCAAATGGCCGGCCGTGCCGGGCCGGTTCAAGGATTATATCTCGACGCCGAAGGAGAACGATTACCGCTCGATTCATACCACCGTCGTCGGGCCGGGACGCCAGCGCGTCGAGCTTCAGGTGCGCACCCACGAGATGCATAAGATCGCCCGCTACGGCATTGCCGCGCACGCGCTCTACAAGGACGGCAAGGTCGATGACCGGGAGACTTTGGCGAGCGAAAGCCGCGCCTATCAATGGCTGCAGCGTACCATCGATATGCTGGCCGAGGGCGACTCGCCGGAAGAATTCCTCGAGCACACCAAGCTCGAACTGTTTCACGATCAGGTCTTCTGCTTTACGCCGAAGGGGCAGCTCATCGCCCTGCCGCGCGGCGCGACGCCGATCGATTTCGCCTATGCGGTGCATACGAAGATCGGCAATTCCTGTGTCGGTGCCAAGATCAACGGCCGCGCCGCGCCACTCGCTGCGCCGCTCGAAAACGGCGACGAGGTCGAGATCATTCGCGCCGAAGGCCAAGTGCCGCCGCCGGTCTGGGAGAGCCTGGTGATGACCGGCAAAGCGCGCGCCGCGATCCGTCGGGCGACGCGCGATGCCGTGCGCGCGCAATATACCGGGCTCGGGCGGCAGATTGTGGTGCGCGCCTTCGAGCGCGCCGGCAAGCCCTTCGCCGAGGACAAGCTGAAAGCCGCCTTGCCGCGCTTGGCGCGCGCCAGCGTCGATGATGTTCTGGCGGCGGTCGGCCGCGGCGAGATTTTCTCCGGCGACGTGGTGAAATCGGTTTATCCGGACTTTTCCGAAGAGCGCAAATTGGGGCCGCAGCCGCCTCTGCCGCCGCCAAGCGAATCCGGCTGGTTCGGCCTGCCGAAGGCATCGAGTCTTGTGTTCAAGTTTCCGGAACGCGGCGAAGCCGATGGCCGGCCGATGCCGATCTATGGCTTGCGCGGCGATTTGCCGGTGCGTTTCGCGCCGAACGGCGGTGCGGTGCCGGGCGACCGTATCGTCGCGATCCTGACGCCGGGCGAGCATATCACCATTTATCCGATCCAATCGCCCGACCTGACCGCGTTCGACGATCAGCCGGAACGCTGGCTCGACGTGCGCTGGGACCTTGACGCCGGCAAGCGCAATCTGTTCCCTGCGCGTATTCTGGTGACGGCCATCAACGAGCCGGGCACTTTGGGGCTCATCGCCAGTACGATCGGCGAAATGGGGGCGAACATCGATACGATCTCGATCAATGCCATCTCGCCTGACTTTCGCGAGATTACTGTCGATCTCGAAATCCCGGACCTGAAACATCTGAACGGTCTGATTACCGAATTGCGCACCAAGCCGGTCGTCAGCAAAGTCGAGCGGGTGAACGGATGAGCGCTCCGGCTCCGCGGCTTGGCGTCAACATCGACCACGTCGCGACATTGCGAAACGCGCGCGGCGGCGGCGCACCCGATCCGCTGCGCGCGGCGCAGATGGCGATCGAAGCCGGGGCTGACGGCATCACCGCGCATTTGCGTGAGGATCGCCGCCATATCCGCGATGACGACATGGCGCGGCTCAAGGCGCATATTGCCAAGCCGCTGAATTTCGAAATGGCTGCGACGGGCGAAATGCTCGATATCGCGTTGCGGACAAGGCCGCATGCCGCCTGCCTCGTGCCCGAACGCCGCGAAGAGCGCACGACCGAGGGCGGCCTCGACGTGATCGGCGGCCATGATCATCTGAAGCCTTTCACCGCCGAATTGTCGCGCGCCGGGATCGTCGTCGCGCTGTTCATAGAGCCCGAGGGCGATGCGATCGAGGCGGCGCGTTCGATCGGCGCCCCCGCGGTCGAATTGCATACCGGCGCCTGGTGCAATGCCGTGGCCGGCGGCCATCATGCCCAGGCCGAGGCCGAGTTTGCCCGGTTGAAGGCGGCGGCGGCGAAGGCCGTGGCGCTCGGCATCGAATGCCACGCCGGCCACGGCCTCGATTATGAGACGGCGCGCCAGATCGCGGCGCTGCCGCAGATCGTTGAACTCAATATCGGCCATTTCCTCATTGCCGAGGCGATTTTCGTCGGCCTCGAAGCCGCGATCCACAAGATGCACGCCGCAATGGCCGCCGGCCGGGCCGGGGCGCTCGTTCTATGATCCTCGGCTTCGGCATCGATCTTTGCGACATCCGCCGGGTCGAGCAGCTTCTGGAGCGGCACGGCGAGCGTTTCGTGCTGCGCTGCTTTACCGAGGCCGAGCGCGACAAGTCGGAGGCGCGCGCCGCGCGCGCGGCCTCCTATGCCAAACGATTTGCCGCCAAGGAGGCCTGCGCCAAAGCCCTGGGGACGGGCCTCGCCCGCGGCGTCTTTTGGCGCGACATGGGTGTCGTCAATCTGCCGTCCGGCAAGCCCAGCCTGCTGCTTACGGGCGGCGCGGCGGTGCGCTTGGCAGGACTGGTTCCGGCCGGTCACGATGCCGTTATCCATTTGACTTTGACCGATGAATATCCTTTCGCGCAGGCGCAGGTGATCATCGAGGCGGTAAAAATTTCAGCCGCGAACACGGAACTGCCCTGATTGCCCGTCAAGCGGGAGGGTGGGGCAAAGGCGTCCGCTCGCGTGCTTTTCATGACGAAACCGACACTTCACCCTCTCCCGGGCGCATGCTAAGGAGCCCGGCTCCCGAGTGCCCGCGCTCGACCGCGAGCTGAAAGAAACGGTCCATGACGACGACGGATGAAAAAGGCTACGGTGCAATGGAGCAGGGCAAGAAGGCCGGCGCTTTCGGCGAGTTTTTTAAGGTCATCATCCAAGCGGGCCTTATCGCGCTCGTCGTACGGACCCTGCTGTTCCAGCCGTTCAATATTCCGTCCGGCTCGATGATCCCGACCTTGCTGATCGGCGATTTCCTTTTCGTTTCCAAATATTCCTATGGCTATTCGAACCATTCGCTGCCGTTTAGCCCGCCTTTGTTCAAGGGCCGTATCTTCAGTTCGCCGCCGAAGCGCGGCGATGTCGTCGTCTTCAAACTGCCGCGCGATGGCCAGACCGATTACATCAAACGCGTTATCGGCCTGCCCGGCGACACGATCCAGATGAAAGACGGTCGGCTTTACATCAACGGCACGATCGTGCCGCGCGATCCCATCAGCAAGGTCAAGACGGAAGACCTATTCGGCCATGTCCGCGAAGTGCCGACCTATATGGAAACTTTGCCGGGCGGCGTGAAACATACGATCATCGAGATCGAGGGCGATACTGGCTTTTATGACAACACCGGCATCTACAAAGTGCCGCCCGACAATTATTTCATGATGGGCGACAATCGCGACAATTCGACTGACAGCCGCGTCCCGCCCGACCAGAACGGCGTCGGCTATGTGCCGTCGGAAGATCTTGTCGGTCGCGCCGAGATGATCTTCTTTTCCATCAAGCCGGATACGCCGGCCTGGGCGTTTTGGGAATGGCCGTGGACCGTGCGTTGGGACCGGCTGTTCAAACCTGTCAGATAATGGCGGGCAAGCTCGGCGACATCGCCGCGCTCGAAGCGAGCCTCGGGCATCAATTCGCCAATCGCGGGCTCGTCCAATTGGCGCTGACCCATGTCAGCGCCTCGGCGGCGCGTCACGACAGCTATCAGCGGCTCGAATTTCTGGGCGACCGCGTGCTCGGCCTCGTCGTGGCGGAGATGCTCTATGACAACTTTCCCGCCGCAGACGAGGGAGAATTGTCGCGCCGGCTCGCCGATCTCGTGCGGCGCGAGAGCTGCGCCGAGGTGGCGCGGGAATGGGGCCTCGAAAGCCACGTCCGGCTCGGCGACAGCGAGCGCCAGGCGCGCGGCACGGCCAAGGATGCGATCCTCGCCGACGCCTGTGAATCGGTCATCGGCGCGATCTTCCTCGATGCGGGCTATGAGGCGGCGAAAACGGTCATCAGCCACGTCTTCGCGCCGCGCATGCGAACACCGCGCCGGCCTCTGCGCGATCCCAAGACTGCTTTGCAGGAATGGGCCCAGGCACGCGGGCTTGAGACGCCGCTCTATCGCGAAACGGGCCGCACCGGGCCGCATCATGCGCCGGAATTCACTGTCGAAGTGGCCGTGACAGGTTTTGCGCCGGCCGCGGCGAAAGGCAGTTCGAAACGCAGCGCCGAGCAGGCGGCGGCGCTTGCCTTTCTGAGCCGCGAAGGGATTGGCGATGAACGAGCCTGAAGCGGCCGAGGCACAAAGACGCTGCGGTTTTGTCGCGCTGATCGGCGCGCCGAATGCCGGCAAATCGACACTGCTCAATCAGCTCGTCGGCGCCAAGATCTCGATCGTCTCGCGCAAAGTGCAGACGACGCGCATGCTCGTGCGCGGCATTGCCCTTGAAGGCGAGGCGCAGATCGTCTTCGTCGATACGCCGGGCATTTTTGCACCGCGCCGGCGGCTCGATCGCGCCATGGTGGCCTCCGCCTGGGGTGGGGCCGCCGATGCCGACGTCGTCGCGCTGCTTGTCGATGCCCGCAAGGGCCTCGACGGCGATGTTTCAGAGATTCTCCGCGCGCTCGAAAACGTCAAAGCCAAGCGCGTTCTGATCTTGAACAAGATCGATCTCGTCGCCCGTCCGGCCCTGCTCGAACTTGCGGCCGCGGTGAACGACAGGCTCGGCTTCGCCGAGACGTTCATGATTTCGGCGGCGACGGGCGATGGCGTTGCGACGCTCAAAGAGCATCTTGCGGCCATGATGCCCGCCGGCCCCTGGCTTTACCCCGAGGACCAGATTTCCGAAGCGCCGATCCGGGCTTTGGCGGCCGAGATCACCCGCGAAAAAATCTTCGAACGCCTCCACGACGAATTGCCCTACCAATCGACGGTCGAGACACAATCCTGGGAAGAGCGGCCGGACGGCTCGGCGCGGGTCGAGCAGACGATCTATGTAACCCGCGAGGCGCACCGCAAGATCGTGCTGGGCGAGGGCGGGCGCACGATCAAGGCTATCGGTACCGCGGCGCGCAAGGAGATCGCCGAAGCCGCCGAGCAGACGATCCACCTCTTTCTCTTCGTCAAAGTGCGCGAGAACTGGGTCGACGATCCGGAGCGCTATCGCGCCATGGGGCTCGACTTTCCGAAGAATTGAGACCCGGCAGGGGCGCCTTCGACGCGGATATAAAAAAGCGGCGGAGAAACTCCGCCGCTTGAACTTCTCGATGCTGTCCCGGCGATGAGGCCGGAAGGATAATCAGAACTCGCTCGACTCGTAAGCGGTGACTTCCATGCCGACGCAGACTTCGCAGATCGTGGGGGTCGTCCAAGCCATGGTTCTCTCCTATCTGACTTCCAAGCTGCCGGAGGCAGCCGCGAAACTTACAGGTTGGAAGATAGGTCATCGGGCGCCGATTTGGTCAGAGATTGGCAAGATCGATGTAAGAATTTTGTCAGGACCGCCGTCTTGGATCGTTTTTGCGGTGCAATAAGCGCCGCCGCTACCAACCGCCACCCGCGCCGCGCGGAAAATGCTAAAGATTCGGCATGAGCCTTGATCTCTCCCGGCGCCGCGCTTTCAGCCAGGGCCGCACGCAGCGGCCCGCCGCTTCGCGCGGACTTTTGTGGTTTGCGATCCTGCTCGCGTTGCCCTTGGCGATCTTCGGCGTGTTCGCTTTCTATCTGTTTGGCGCCGATTATGCGGTCACCCGGACGCGCGAGGCGGCCCAGGCCGAGCGCCAGGCCGCCGATCTCGGCGATGTGGCGAGCGCCACGCTCGAATCGAAGGCGGACGGCGCCATTGCGCAGATCGCCGCCGCTCTGGCCAAAGGCGGCCCGAACCTGTTGCGCAATCTGCGTGTCGCAAGTTTCGTCAACGAGGTGCGCTTTCTGCTGGTGCACGACAGTAACGGCCATGTCGTCCCGATCGCGACGGGCACGGTTGAATCCGAAAACGACTTCCTGCAGCGATACGGCGGTCTGCTTGCGACGCTGCGGGGGCAGTTGGGCGCCGCGGGCGCGCCGTGGAAAATCGGCATCTGGACCGTCGGCGAGACGCAGATTTCCTATGTCCGCTGCCAACGCCTCAACGACACGCGCGACATCTGCATCATCTTCGACGAGATCACGCTCGATCCGGTACTCGAAGAGGCGCTCGACAAGGCCAGCGCCAAACTCAACGACCGGCTGTTGATTTTGCGCGATCCGGTCGGCCGCGCTTTGTGGAGCCACGGGCCGACCAATCTCAGCACATCGGCGATCTCGGATCTCTCCGGCTCGATGCGCGGCTGGCGCATGGAGACGTCGACGCCGGCCAGCGCGCATCATGGTTTGCTGCCGTTGCTCGCGATCACCGTGCCGCTGATCGGCTGCTGGCTGCTGCTGATCTGGTATATGTATCGCAATCAGCAGGCTCGCCTGCTCGAGAGCGCATTCCGCAGTGAAATGACCGCCAAGCTCTCGCACGATCTGCGCACGCCGATCGCCAATCTGCGGCTCTATACCGATCTGCTGCTGCGCCGCAGCGGTGACGAGGCTGCGGTCAGCCGCTATGGCGCGGTGATGCGGGCGGAGGTCGAGCGGCTCGCGCTTTTGGCCGACAATACGATCGTCTATGGGCGCACCGCCGCGCCGGCGCCGGTGCGGCTCGAAAAGGCGGTGCCCGATGTCGTCGTAGACGCGACCATCGCGCGCTACGAAAATCTGTTTGCCGCCGGGGGCTCGACCATTGAGGTCGCGCATAACGCCGCGCGCGCCGGATTTTTCGATCGGATGAGTTTCGAACGCATTCTCATCAACCTCATCGACAACGCCAATAAATACGCGCCGGGCCGCATTCTCGTGGCGACCGGCGAAGCGGACGGAATGCTGACCTTGACGGTGCGTGATTTCGGCCGCGGCCTCGATCCGGCTGCGCAGGCGAAATTGACGGCGCTGGTGCAGCCGGGCGGCGGCGCCAAGGATGGTTTCGGCCTCGGTCTCGTCGTGGTGCGCGAACTTGCCGAGTCAAACGGTGGGCGCGTAACAATCGAGAATGCCGATCCCGGGCTGCGCGTGACAGCGACGATGAAGATCAAGGAATCGGCGAAGGAGGCCCCATGTCCATCTTGATCGCCGAGGACGATCAGCATCTGCGCGACGGCATCGTCGACCTTCTGACGCTCGAAGGTTTCACCTGCCGCGTTGCCGGCGACGGCGCCAAGGCGCTGGCTTTGTTCCGCGAGGAAAAGCCGGAGATCTGCGTCTTCGACGTGATGATGCCGGTGATGGACGGGCTGAGCCTGCTGCGCCACGTGCGCAAGCTCGATGCGGCCGTGCCAATCCTGCTCCTGTCCGCGCGCGGCGAAGAGGGTGATCGCGTGGGGGGGCTCGAAATCGGCGCGGACGATTATATCGCCAAGCCCTTCAGCGCCCGCGAACTCGTGGCGCGCATCAAGGCGGCGCTGCGGCGGACCAAGGCGCAGACGCCCGCGCAGGATGGCGAAGGCCGCATCCATATGGGCGATATCGTCATCGACCCGAAAGCCATGCGCGCCTTCCGCGGCGATCAGAAGATCGATCTGACCAATCGCGAAGTGGCGATTCTCGCCGCGCTCTATGAACGGCGCGGCCAAGCCGTCTCGCGCGACGAATTGTTCGATCTCGCCTGGGGCCGCGATTATATGCCGAACAGCCGCGCGCTCGACCAATATGTCTCGGCCTTGCGCAAGAAGATCGAGATCGATCCGGCGGCGCCGCGCATCATTCGCACGGTGCATGGCGTCGGCTACCGCCACGACGTCGACGAGGCCTGAACCGCGGATGGAGTGGCACGACGAGGGACTGATCCTCGGCCTCAAAAAGCACGGCGAAACGAGTGTCATCCTCGAAGCGATGACGCCGGCGCATGGGCGCCATCTCGGACTGGTGCGGGGCGGCCGTTCGAAGCGCTGGCAGCCGCTTTTGCAGCCGGGCAATAGCGTCGAACTCGTCTGGCGCGCCCGGCTCGACGAACATCTGGGCCTTTATGCCGTCGAAGTGACCAAGCCGCGTGCCGGGCAAGTAATGACGAGCGCCCTGGCGCTGCATGGCCTCAATCATCTCGCCGCTTTGCTGCGGCTGCTCGCCGAGCGCGATCCGCATCCGGCGCTCTACGAGACGGCTTTACTGATCGCCGATCATCTCGGCGATGCTCGCGTCACTCCGGCGGCGCTGGTGCGCTTTGAGCTCGCGATCCTTGCCGAACTCGGCTTCGGCCTCGATCTGTCTTGTTGCGCGGCGAGCGGGGTGCGGGACGACCTGATCTATGTGTCGCCGAAGAGCGGCCGCGCCGTCTCGCGGCTCTCCGGCATCGCCTATCAGGATCGCTTGCTGGCCTTGCCGGATTTCCTGCGCGACGCCAATGCCGAGGCCGATGCGGAGGCAATCGCGCAAGGCTTCCGGCTCACGGGGTATTTTCTGGAGCGCGATATTTTTGCGCCGCGCGGCGTCCGAATGCCGGACGCGCGGCACGCCTATCTGGCCGAGCTCAGCCGATTGCGCTGAAGGCCTATTCCACGCTCGCACAGACGTGGCGGGCGATCTTGCGGCTCACGCCATAGCCTTCATCGAGCGCGAATTCCTCGATATGGCAGCCGGAGGAAACGCCCGGCTGCGCCTCGCGGGCGGCCAAGCCACCACCGGCCGGCGCGCCGATCAAAGCCACCGCGAAAATCGCCGCGCCAATGACCACACCCAGGAACAGAACGATTTTTCCGATCACGCTCTTGTCACCCGAAGCCCAAGCCTTCATTACACCGCGCATGCGGCCGAACCACAGTGCGCCGACGCACCCGCCAACGCGAATCGCGGCCCCCTTTTAAGGGGGCCGCCGCCCGTGCGGCTAGTGCAGCAAGGCAACAGCGCCTGCCTTCGTACGGCCAAGCAATTTGCGACGACTCAATTTGCGGCGACTCAATTCATCCTCTAGACCATCGGTCCCGCCTCTGAGGGCGGGCCGGGCAGACCCTAAAAGGCAATCGCATGGCCAAAAATGTCGCTCCGCCCCCGGCGCGCGAGCCTGAACCCGTCAATCTGCGCGAAGCGCTCGAAGAGCGCTATCTCGCCTATGCGCTCTCGACCATTATGGGCCGGGCGCTGCCCGATGCGCGCGACGGGTTGAAGCCGGTGCACCGGCGCATCCTTTACGGGATGCGTATCCTGCGCCTCGACCCCGGCACCGCCTTCAAGAAATGCGCGAAAATCGTCGGCGACGTGATGGGCTCGTTTCATCCGCACGGCGACCAGGCGATCTATGAGGCGCTGGTGCGCCTTGCGCAGGATTTTTCCTCGCGCTATCCGCTGGTCGACGGGCAGGGCAATTTCGGCAATATCGACGGCGATGGCGCCGCCGCCTACCGCTACACCGAAGCGCGGATGACGGAAGTCGCGCGGCTTTTGCTCGAAGGCATCAGCGAGGATGCGGTCGATTTCCGCGACAATTACTCCGGTGACCAGACCGAACCGGTCGTACTGCCGGCGGCCTTTCCCAATCTGCTCGCCAACGGCTCGCAGGGCATTGCGGTCGGCATGGCAACATCCATTCCGCCGCACAATGTCGCCGAGCTTTGCGACGCCTGCCTGCATCTCATTGCGCACAAGACTGCGAGCGATGCAGACCTGATGAAATTCGTGCCGGGACCGGATTTCCCGACCGGCGGCATTATCGTCGATTCGAAAGAACAGATCGCCGAGACTTATCGCACCGGCCGCGGCTCCTTCCGGGTACGCGCCAAATGGGCGCGCGAAGAGGGCGGCCGCGGCACTTACAACATCGTGGTCACCGAAATCCCTTACATGGTCCAGAAGTCGCGGCTGATCGAAAAGATCGCCGAGCTTCTGGCCGAGAAAAAGCTCCCGCTCGTTGCCGATATCCGCGATGAATCGGCGGAGGATGTACGCATCGTCATCGAGCCGCGTTCGCGCACCATCGATGCGGAACTGATGATGGAACAGCTCTTCAAGACGACCGAGCTTGAGAGCCGCTTCCCGATGAATATGAACGTGCTCGTCGACGGCGTCGTGCCGCGCGTCGTTTCGCTGAAAGAAGCGTTGCGGCAATGGCTCGACCATCGCCGGGTTGTGCTGCAGCGGCGTTCGCGCTTCCGGCTCACCGAAATCGCGCACCGGCTCGAAGTCTTGGCCGGCATGCGCATCGTCTTCCTCAACCTCGACGAGGTGATCCGCATCATCCGCGAGGAAGACGAGCCGAAGACGGCGCTGATCGCGGCTTTCGAACTGACCGAAGTTCAGGCCAATTACATTCTCGATACAAGGCTGCGCAGCCTGCGCCGGCTTGAAGAGATGGAACTGCGCCGCGAGTTCGACGAGCTCACCAAGGAGAAAGACGACATCGACAAATTGCTCGCCGACGAAGCCAAGCAATGGAAAGTCATCGGCGTCGAGCTGCGCGATCTGAAAAAGAAATTCGGCCAGGATACGCCGCTTGGCAAACGCCGCACGCAATTTGCCGAAGCGCCCGAGCTCGGCGATGTCGATCTCGCAGCGGCGATGATCGAGCGCGAGCCGATCACCGTCGTCGTATCCGAAAAGGGCTGGATCCGCGCACTCAAGGGCCATGTCGAGGATTTGTCGGGCTTGCAGTTCAAGGGCGACGACCGGCTGAAGCAGAGTTTCTTCACCGAGACGACAGAAAAGATTCTCGTCTTCGCCACCGACGGCCGCATCTTCACGCTTGAGGCTTCGAAATTGCCCGGTGGACGCGGGCAGGGCGAGCCATTGCGGCTCATGGCCGACATCGGCGAGGGCGAGGATATCGTCTCGGTCTTCCCCTATGTCGCAGGCGAAAAGATGCTGGTCGCGTCGAGCGACGGGCGCGGCTTCATCGCGCCCTGCGACGACATGGTCGGCGGCACGCGCAAGGGCAAGATTCTCCTCAATCGCGATCTGCCGGCGGAGGCCTCGATCGTCACGCCGGCAGCCGGCGATTATGTCGCCGTCATCGGCCAGAACCGCAAACTGCTCGTCTTTTCCGCCGAGCAAATGCCTGAAATGACGCGCGGCAAGGGGGTAAGGCTGCAACGCTATCGGGAAGGCGGCATTTCCGATGCCAAGGTCTTCAGCAAATCCGAAGGCCTGACCTGGCGGGATTCCGCTGGCCGTACCTTCACCGTGGCAATGCGCGACTTGCGCGACTGGATCGGCAATCGCGCCGAAGCCGGACGCCTGCCGCCCAAGGGCTTTCCCAAGAACAACAAGTTTAGCTGAGGCGGGACAGTCCGGGGCAAGCTCTCGGTCCTAGACCTTCAAGGCGCACAGAGGCGCAAGGAGGTCTCATGCAGATCGAACTGCCGGAAGCATCAGCGATCAGCGCGGCGCTGACGACATGGCGTGCCGCCAATTCGCTTCTCGATCGCCTGTGTGTCCGCTATGCGCAGCCACAGGACGCGCTGCGGCATCTGGGTCTGACCCTCCTTACCCAGGGGCAAGTCGATCCGGCGCTCGGCTTTCTCAAAGCCGCGCTGGCCTTGGCGCCGCAGGACACGGTCCTCTGGAACGAGCTCGCTGGGGCCTTCTATCGGACCGGCCAGCAGGCGGAAGCCTGTGCTGCGCAGCGCGCCTCGCTGGCTCTCGACACGGCACAGCCGCAAGCCTGGCTGCTGCTCGCCGCGATCGAAAGCAATCTCGGTGACGATACGGCGGCGGAATCGCATTATCTCACCGCGCTCGCGCTCGATCCGCATCTGGCCGAAGCGGCCTTCGGCCTCGGCGTGATCGCGTTTCAGCGCCGCCGTTTTACCGATGCGGTGAAGTGGCTGCGCCAATCCATTGCCGACGGCGGACATAACATGGGCCTTTACGTCTGCCTCGCGCAGGCGCTCTTTCTGCTCGGTGATTTCGCCCAGGCTCTCATCGCTTTGCAGACGGCGGCAAGCTTTCCCGCTTGCGACGGCATCGTCATCGAGAAACTGGCCCAATTGCGGCTCATCGAAACCTGCATACGCGAGGGCGCCGAACCGGCGCTCGCGGTCTATCGCGAGGTGGCGGGACCGCATGCACGCGACATCGATAAAGTCGCGACGATCGCCTTTCAATTCCTCAGCGGCTTTGGCTATGGCGAGGCGGCGATCAAGCTCGGTCAATGGCGGCTTGCCCGCAATCCGGACGATGTAACGCTGCGCTATCTGCTTGCGGCGCTGCGCAGCGAGCCCTTGGCCCGCGCGCCGGACGATTACCTCGTTGCTCATTTCGATGGTTTCGCGGACACGTTCGAATCGAAGCTCGTCGGCAGCCTTGCCTATCGCGTACCGGAAAAGCTGCATGCCCTGCTGGCAAAGACCGGCCGCCACTTCGGCGCGATCCTCGATCTCGGCTGCGGCACCGGGCTTTGTGCGCCGTTTCTGAAACAGATGGGCGATCGCCTGACGGGTGTCGATCTTTCCCGGCGGATGCTGGAAAAGGCCGGCGCGCGGGCGATTTACGATGATCTGGTCGAGGCGGAAGCCGGCGATTTCCTCGATCACGCCAAGGCGCGGTTCGATCTCGTCGTGGCCTCCGATTCCATTATTTATTTCGGCGATCTCACGGCAATTTTTGAGAAAATTGCGCGGGTGCTCGAACCGGGTGGGCTGTTCGCGTTCAATACCGAAGCGGCAGAGGCGGGCTTCCACGTTCGGCCATCGGGCCGTTTCGCGCATGCGGCGAGCTATGTCGAGACCGTCGCAGCGCGGGATTTTACGGTGGTCGAAATGCAGACGGCCGTATTGCGCCTGGAGGCGGCGCAGCCGCTCGACGGCGTTCTGGTTCTCTTGCAGCGGCGTTAGAAAAGCGGGGACCGGACACGCTTTCAGTCTTTTCGCGGCGCGCCGGATTCCGCGCCGTGCTAGCCGACCCGCTGCCAGCCGTCCATGCCGAGCCGCTCCTGCGGCAGGAAGCGCGCTTTGTAGGCCATTTTCTTCGAGCCCTCGACCCAATAGCCGAGATAGACATGCGGCAGGCCGAGCCGGCGCGCACGCTCGATATGATCGAGGATGATATAGGTGCCGAGCGAACGCTTCTCTTCCTCGGGCTCGTAGAAGGAATAGACCATCGAAAGCCCGTCGGCGAGGAAGTCGGTCAGGCAGACGCCAAGGAGCGGGTTGTTCTCGTCCGGATTGATCAGCCGATATTCGATCAGCCGGCTTTCGACATGGCTGTCCTCGATCATCATCGAATAGTCGAGCACGGTCATGTCCGCCATGCCGCCGTCGCCGTGGCGGGCGTCGAGATAACCGCGAAACAGCGAATATTGTTCGCTCGTCGGCTCGGTCCGCAGCACGGCGGCGATGAGATCGCCATTGGCGCTCAGCACGCGGCGCATGTTGCGCGACGGTTCGAACTCGTCGACCTTTACCCGCACGGAGACACAGGCACGGCAATTTTCGCAAGCCGGGCGATAGGCGATGGTCTGCGAGCGGCGAAATCCCGATTGCGTCAGCGTATCGTTCAGCGCCGTCGCGCGGCGGCCGACGAGATGCGTGAAGACCTTGCGCTCTTCCCGTTTCGGCAAATAGGGGCAGGGCGAAGGCGAAGTGAGATAAAATTGCGGCGCGTCGCGCAGTTCTCGCGTCAAACCTGCCTCTCAGAGCGTCGGTCAGCGGCGTCCGGGCTGGCGAAGCAGCCCGCAAAGGAAGGCTAACGCCTCCGCCGCCGCGTGCCTAGAAAAATGTCAGGCAAAATTCCGCACGCGGCGGGTCACGACGACGCCGGCGAGCATGTCGTGCAGGCAGCGCTTGTCGTCGGCCAAGAGCGAAACAAGCAGAATCGGCGGAAACATCCAGCTTACGTAGAACAGAACCGCATGGACCGCGGCATAAAGGAACGGCACGCGCGTCCCGTCGGTGCGGCGGATTTCGAGATCCATGAGCTGCATGCCAGGCGTGGCCATCCGCCAGCCGGAGACCGTCAACCCATTGTAGAAGAAGGCGACGAAGGGGAAGAGCGGCGGCAGGAGCACCAATGACAGGCCGAGCGTCGCCACCAACAGCACCAGCCATAGGACGAAGGCGATCACCGAAACCACGACGAAATCGATGGCGACGGCCAGAATCCGGCGGGTCCGCACACCGGCCAGCGCCTCGGGCGGCAAGGCAAGACTGCGGAAGATCGGCTGCGGCGCGGTCTGGAACTGATCGGTCTGGCTCATCACGGGCTCCCGCTGCAGGATTGGCAGCAAGAATGTGGCCCTCGATTCGTCGCAACACAAGGGTGATCGCCGCGATCGGGCACAACCCCGAAGTCGCGCTGGACGCCTAGGCGACGCGGCGAAGCCCGATGCTACGGAACATCGGCCTTCCTGCGACGTTCTCGGTTGAGTGCCATTCCGGCGCTCCTGCCCACGAAACGATTTCAACAGGCCGATTTCCATGCAAAAGGTCAAATATCGTCTGGTCGATCCGCGGCTTCGTCCCCGGCAAACCCGGCTCGAAGTGCCGGGCTGGGGCGGCAAGAAAGAGCCGCGCGCCGATGGTTCGCAAGAATATGCTTGGCATTGCCTCCCGTTCACCGAGGGGGCGCAATACGGGATCGAGATTTTCTATCCGTACGATCACGAGCTCCGCGTGACGATGCGCGGCGGCGAGCCGGTCTTCGAAGGTGATCTCGGACTGCCGCCGCAGCCGGACATCCTCTGGCCGCCGTTCAGAAACTTCGGGCGCATCTATTACACCTTTCAGCTTCTGCTCGACCTCAAGGTCGGGCCGGGCTTTGCGGTGCGATTCGAGCCGCATCCGCGATTCTACACGGATACGACGGGCACCGCTCCCATCGCCGTCCCGGCGCTCATCCGCAATTGGTGGCCGATGACGTTTTTCCTCGTCTTCAAATCGCCGGCGGAAGGGCAGACGCATATCTTCCGCGGCGGTGAACCTTTCGCCCAAGCGCTCGTCATTCCGGAAGACTGCAAATTGGCGCTTGAGGAAATGACCGCGGAGGAGGCTGCCGAACGAGAAATGCAATCGCGCCGCATCTATAAAAGCCGCAGCACTTTGTCGGCGGAGACGAAATGGACCTCCGCATCGAATACGGTTTTCGACGGCACCTATCGGCTGATCCTTGGCGCAGCAAAGTCAAAAGGCCGCCGCTCTTCGAACGAATAGGCTGTGGCCGACTGGGTAGACGGCATGCCGTTCATGGCCGGCATGCCGTCGCATACATTGCAATCAATAATGATGATGCCAATGATGATGCCACCAGTGATGATGGTGATGGTGATGATGGTGGTGGTGGTGATGATGATATTGGGCGAGCTGAACGTCGGCGTTTTCATCGTTCGCCTGCGTGCTGCCGCTCGTTAGATCGTCAGCCCGGAGCATCGCGACGGCGTTCGGCACCGGCGCCAGCAGGTCGGCATAGTCCTGCGTCTGCATGACATTATCGAGTTCGGCGACGGTCGCCGCGTTCACGTGCGCCGTCGTCGTCATCAAGGCTGTCAGGGCGCCCACCGCCGCACCGAAAAGGCCGAGCGTCGTGGTTTTAAAAGGCATTCTGGTTCTCCCTTCCGGCTTAAGTCTCGCAGTCATCCGGGTTGACGGGCGGTTTCGGCCGTCGTGCCCCGTTCAAAAATTGACTAAGCCGCTCGCCAACGCGGCAACCGAAGCTGAAGTTCCGGCCGGGCGCGCAGGTCGCGATGGCGACGGCTCCTGGCGGGCGAGGCGAGGCATGACTATGTATAAACCCGGTGAGACAATTGGCGCGCTTCGCAGGCTTTTGTTAAACCGCTAAGGCTAACCTCTTCTTTCACCAAATATTTCGACTGCCGATCGACATGCCTGACGGGACTGCCACCGCACATCTTTACCGCCCGAAGCTGATCACCGTCCTGGACGAGGGCTATTCCCTCGATGCCCTCCGCCGCGATGGGCTTGCTGCGCTCACCGTGGCGATCGTCGCCCTGCCGCTGTCGATGGCGATCGCCGTTGCCTCGGGCGTGTCGCCGGAGCGCGGTCTCTATACGTCGATCATCGGCGGCTTCCTCGTCTCGGCCCTGGGTGGCAGCCGCTTCCAAATCGGCGGCCCGGCCGGTGCCTTCATTGTCCTCGTCGCCGCCACCGTTGCCAAATTCGGCGTCGAGGGCCTGCTGCTCACCGTCCTTCTCTCCGGCGGGTTGTTGACGCTGCTTGGCGCCTTACGGCTCGGCTCGCTGATCCGTCATATTCCCCATCCGGTGACGATCGGCTTCACTGCCGGCATTGCCGTCACGATCCTCGCGAGCCAGCTCAAGGAGCTGGGCGGCCTCACACTGACCGTCCCGGAGCCGGGCGCGCTGATCCCCAAGCTCGTCGTCTTGGGCCACGCCCTGTCGACGCTCAACCCCGCGGCTTTGGGCATCGGCCTCGGCTCTGCGGCGCTGATCTTTCTGATCAAGCGCGTGCGGCCGAGCTGGCCAGGCATGTTGATTGCTGTGACTTTGGCGTCGCTCCTCGGCTGGCTTTTGCATTTGCCGGTCGAGACGATCGGCACGCACTTCGGCGCGCTGCCGCATGGCCTGCTGCCGCCGGCGCTGCCCAATCTCTCGCCGCATCTCATCGCCGAGGTTTTCCCGGCGGCCCTGTCGTTTACCTTGCTCGGCGGCATCGAAAGCCTGCTCTCGGCGAAGGTCGCCGACGGTATGACCGGCCGCAAGCACCGCGCCAATATGGAGCTCGTTGCGCAGGGTATCGCCAATATGGCCTCGGCCCTGTTCGGCGGCATCAGCGTGACCGGCACGATCGCCCGCACCGCGACCAATATCCGCGCCGGCGCCCGCAGCCCCCTGTCGGGGATGATGCACGCGGGCTTTCTTTTGTCGTTCATGCTGGTGGCGGCGCCGCTTGCGAGCTTCGTGCCTTTATCGGCGCTGGCCGGCGTACTGGTCGTCGTCTGCTGGAACATGGCGGAGAAGGGCGAATTCCTCCGCCTTCTGCGTCAATGGCAGCCGGCAAGCGTGCTGCTCGTCACGTTCGGCGTGACCCTTTTGAAGGACTTGACCTTCGGCATCGCCGGCGGCTGCTTGCTGGCGGTCGCCTTCGCGCTCTTCGGCCGCCACATCGCCGAAGAAGGCGAATAGAACAGGCCCGCTTAAAACATTTCGCGCAGCTTCTTCGCCACGCGCGGCGCGAAATAAGTGAGCACGCCGTCGGCGCCGGCACGTTTGAAGGCGACGAGACTTTCCAGCATGGCGCGCTCGCCGTCGAGCCAGCCGTTCTGCACGGCTGCCATGATCATCGCATATTCGCCGGAGACCTGATAGGCGAAGGTCGGCACGCCGAAATTCTCCTTCACCCGCGCCAGAATATCGAGATAGGGCAGGCCGGGCTTGACGATCAGCATGTCGGCGCCTTCCTCGAGGTCGATGGCGACTTCGCGCAGCGCCTCGTCGGAATTGCCGGGATCCATCTGATAGGTCCGCTTGTCGCCGGCGAGCGTTACATTGGTGCCGACCGCCTCGCGGAACGGGCCGTAAAAGGCCGAGGCGTATTTCGCCGCATAGGACATGATCTGCACGTTCTCGAAGCCGTGCGCGTCGAGGCCGGCACGGATGGCGCCGACGCGGCCGTCCATCATGTCGGAGGGTGCGATGATATCGGCGCCGGCTTGCGCCTGATTGAGCGCTTGCGCGACGAGCACGCCGACCGTCGCATCATTGACGATTTCGTTGCCGCGCAGAATGCCGTCGTGGCCGTGGCTCGTATAGGGATCAAGCGCGACATCGGTGATGATGCCGATCTCCGGCACTGCGCGCTTGATCGCCCGCGTTGCGCGGCAGACGAGGTTTTGCTCGTTCAGCGCTTCGCGGCCCTCGGCGTCGCGCAAGGCCGGCTCGGTGTTTGGAAACAGCGCCAGCGCGGGAATGCCCAATCGCGCCGCGGCCTCCGCCTCGCGCACTGCGACATCGACGGAAAAGCGCTCGACGCCCGGCATCGCCGCGACGGCTTCGGTCTTGCCTTCACCTTCGACCAGAAAAATCGGCCAGATCAGATCGTTGACCGAAAGCTGATGTTCGCGCACCAGCCGGCGAGACCAGTCGGCCTTGCGATTGCGCCGCAGCCGTACGGCGAGATCAAGCTTGGTCGCAAGAGGATCGGCTTGGGGCTTCGGGCGCGCCGGCGCGGACATCGTTAACTCCTTGAATTGCTCGGATCTCTTAACATGGCCTCGGGGTAAGAGGCGAGCGCATTGACGCCGCCGGCTCGGCGCGGTTAATCGAGCGACATGAGCGCTCCGGAGATCATCAGCACGAAGATCGGTCATTGCGGCCTCATCACGCTCGACCGACCCAAAGCCCTCAATGCGCTGACGCAGGATATGGTCGCGGCGATGGCGGCGGCGCTCGACGATTTCGCGCGCGACCCGGCCATCCGCACCGTTGCCGTGCGTAGCACAAGCGCGCGCGCCTTCTGCGCCGGCGCCGACATCCGCCGCGTCTATGAATGGGGCAAAGACGGCCGGCATGATGCGCAGCGCGCCTTCCTGCGGGACGAATATCGCAATTGCTATCGGATAAAGACCTATCCGAAGCCCTATGTCGCACTGATGGACGGCATCGTCATGGGCGGCGGCGCCGGCATTGCCGTCAACGGGGCGTATCGCGTCGCCGGCGACAGCATCACCTTCGCCATGCCTGAGACGGCGATCGGCTTTTTTCCGGACGTCGGCGCGACCTTCTTTCTGCCACGTCTGGCGGACAGGATCGGCGCTTACTTGGCGATGACCGGCGCGCGCATTGATCTCGGCGATGTGCTGGCGCTCGGTCTTGCCAATGCGCATGTGCCGTCGGCGCGTTTCGATCGCCTGATCGGAAAATTTGCAGACGGCGAAGATGCAGCGCAAGCGATCGCGGCGGAACGCGTCGCGCCGCCGCCGTCGGGCCTTTTGAAGGAGCGCGAGTTGATCTCGCGTGCTTTCGCTTTCTCAAGCGCGAAACGAATAGTCGCCGCGCTCGCCGACGCGGCGCATCGCGACTCGGCTTTTGCCGAAGCGACGCTGGGCGATCTCCATGCGCGCTCCCCGTCGAGCGTTGCCATTGCGCTGAAGCAGATGCAAATTGGCGGCGCGCTCGATTTCGCCGAGGCGCTGAAGGTCGAGTTCCGGATTGCTGCAAGAATTCTGCACAGCCATGATTTCTACGAAGGGGTTCGCGTGACGCTGATCGACAAAGGCGATCATCCGGATTGGCGCCCGGATGGGCTCGACGCGGTGAGCGCGGGCAAAATCGACGCTTATTTTGCGCCGCTCGGCAACGACGACCTGATCTTCGAAGGGGACGGCGCATGAAGTTTTTGACGCGCAGCGAACGCGAGGAGCGCCCGCCGGAACCAGGCGGCGCGATCAAGCTCGGCGTCAAGCCACAGGCCGCGGCGGCACAAGCCCAATGGGGGCTGATGCTCGTCATCTTCATGCGCGTGCTGGCAGGCCTGTGGATCTGCCAGGGCTTGGCGGAATGGGCGCTCGTGCTCATGCCGGAGCGATCGGTGCTTGAAGCGTTGCCTGCCGCCATGGCGGCTGCGGTGATCTTCTTTGCCATCGCCGATCTCGTTGCCGCGGTCGGTCTCTGGCTGGCGACGCCGTGGGGCGGTGCGCTCTGGCTCTTCGCGGCGAGTTCGCAAATCTTCATCGCGCTCGCGATCAAGAACTCGATCTCGATGGTTTGGGTTGCGATCGACATGGTTTTGATCGCGCTCTATTTCTTTCTCACGTTCAATGCCGGGCGCGCCAACGCGCAATATGCGGAGTGAATTTTACGCCAGCGGCTTTCGTCGAAAAAATTCCGCGCGAAATTAAATGGCTTTTCGGCCGCAATCGCGTTCATGCTTATCGCATTCTTGCCAATTTTCGCGCAGCCCCGGCCGCACACCGCGCGGTGTGCCATCGCGCGACATAACGCACAGGCTTAACAGGCGCTAAAAATCGGCCGCGTGCGTTAAGTTTTACAGGCGCTGTTCAGCCAAAGCTCTCTCCGGATCATTTCAATTTGTGGTTTCCGCGTAAGACATTCGTAAGTTAAGAAAACCGGCGTCCGCCGAGCGGCATCGTAAAAATCGAATTTATTTCAAGATTGATTCACCCCAATCGCTAAACCTCTGATTCAGTTTGTTACTTAAACTCGTTTTCATTGGCGCTACTTATAGCTCATTGCTCATTGAGCCCGCGGCGTAGAGGAGGCTCGTTGCTTGGAAGGGATGGGTCATGAACAGCGTTTTGAAATCTGAAGTCATGCCGGCGCGCAGCAACCGAAGCGACGTGAAGCCGGTCTATATCGAGGCGCTCACGCTTGTCGAGCGTCTGCATCGTCGCCTGCTCGACGTCATCAAGGATGAGTTCGATCGGCGCGGCCGCTGCGATGTGAATTCCGTGCAGGCGTTGCTGCTCTACAATATCGGCGACAAGGAATTGACCGCCGGCGAATTGCGCACGCGCGGCTATTATCTCGGCTCGAATGTTTCTTACAACGTCAAGAAGCTCGTCGAGATGAACTATCTTCATCATGCCCGTTCGCGGCTTGACCGGCGCTCGGTGCGCATCAGCCTCACGCCGAAGGGCAAAGAGGTGCATGACGTCGTCGCCGCGCTTTACGACAAGCACGTCCAAACGGTCGAGCAGATCGGCGGCATCTCCGTCGACGAGTTCAGCCGGCTCAACAATTCGCTCAATCGCCTGGAGCGTTTCTGGACCGACCAGATCCGCTTCCGCCTGTAAGCTCATCCAACGACGCCGCGTTTCGGAACGGCCCCGTTCCGGTGAAAAGCGGCGCTCTGGTCCTCCGCGCCGGGGACCGGGGCGCCGCTTTCCTTTTGGGCACGCGCCCACCCTGGACGCCACAAAAACGCCGCCCATTTGGTGCCATTTGGCAGAATGATTTGGCTGGGCTTCGGGGTGGGCCAAGGAATGGTCCAAGGGCGCGGGGCCGCGCCAGGCTCGCCGACGGCGGACGACAGCAGACGGCTTGGAGACGTGCTTTGCCAGGACTTCCTTTTCGGTTTTTGAGCTTCGGGCTTTTGGGTGCGGCGTCCGGGCTGATTCTGGCCTTCGGTCTGCCGGGCCAAGCTGCGGCGGGTGACGACGGCTTCGATCAGGCCGAATGGGCGCAAGGCTATGATGCCGACGAGCATCTCGCCGTCCACCGCTCCACCACCCCGGTCCTCTCGCAAGCGACCTTCGACGCGACCGAGCAGGCAATCTCCCGCTATCAGGCGCTGGTCTCGGCCGGCGGCTGGCCAACCGTGCCGGCGCAGCGCGTCCTGCGGCTCGGCTCGCAGGGCGATGTCGTGACGGTGTTGCGGCGCCGGCTTGCCGCCTCCGGCGATCTTGACGCCAATGCCGGCGATTCGCCGGTCTTCGATTCCTTCGTCGATGCGGCCGTCCGGCATTTCCAGGCCCGCCATGGGCTCCAGCAGACGGGCGTCGTCGATCGGGACACGCTCTCGGCGATGAACGTGCCGGCCGACGTGCGGCTGCGCCAATTGCAGATCAACATCGTCCGGCTCAAGGCCTTCTCGGGCAATCTCGGCAATCGGTTCGTGATGGCCAACATCCCGGCCGCGGCGGTCGAGACCGTCGAAAACGGCGTCGTGGCCACCCATCACGTGGCCGGCGTCGGCCGCTTCGACCGCCAGTCGCCGGTCATGATGACCAAAGCGACCGATATCGATTTCAATCCGTTCTGGACCGTCCCGGCCTCGATCACCCGCAAGGACCTGATCCCGCGCATGCAGGCCGATCCGAATTATCTGACCGAGCATAAGATCCGCATCTTCGACAAGGCCGGCAACGAGGTGCAGCCCAGCCAGATCGACTGGAACTCGGATCAGGCGGTCAATTACATGTTCCGCCAGGACCCGGGCTCAGACGTCAATGCCCTCGGCGTGGTGCGGATCAATATTCCCAATCCCTATGGCGTCTATATGCACGACACGGCCGAGCGCGGCCTGTTCGGCGACGATTTCCGTTATATTTCCTCGGGCTGTATCCGCGTCCAGGACGTGCGCGACTATGTCGCCTGGCTGTTGAAATATACGCCGGGCTGGGACCGCCAGCACATCAACGACGTCATCAATTCCGGCCAGCAGGTCAAAGTGCAATTGAACCCGCCGGTGCCGGTCTATTGGGTCTATATCACCGCTTGGGCGACGCCCGACGGAATCGTCCAGTTCCGCGACGACATCTATCAACGCGACGGTCTCGGCTCAGTCGCCTCGGACGAGATGCAGCCGTCGCAGCTGCTGAAGGAAGAGCAGGCCCTGTCGCAATCCCAGGCGCATGCCGCGCCGTCCCAGCCGGGCGTCGATCGCACTGCCCTTCCGGCGCAGAACCTGCCGGAGATGGACGAGCAATAAGCGTCGCCGCTTCGCGGTTGCGTGCGCCGCAGCAATCGGCGCCCGCAACCTTCGCGGGTGCTCTTGTCGCAGCCCGTCGAACCGCCTTTCCGCAGCGAATATGTCATGCTAAGGCCATCGGCCAAGCCGCGCGCTGCCGCGGCGTTTTGTTGCCAATCGTCTTTCAGGAAGCGTGCTTATGACCCCTTCAGATGCCGAAGCCAGCGCCCACGCGGCTCATAATCCGTTTTTCTCCGCCTCATTGCACGCGGCCGATCCGGAGATCGCCGCGGCGATCGACAAGGAGCTTGGTCGCCAGCAGCACGAGATCGAGCTGATCGCTTCCGAGAACATCGTCTCGAAGGCGGTGCTCGAGGCGCAGGGCTCGGTCCTGACCAATAAATATGCCGAGGGTTATCCGGGCCGGCGCTATTATGGCGGCTGCCAATTCGTCGATATCGTCGAGACCCTGGCGATCGAGCGCATCACGCGCCTCTTCGATTGCAAGTTCGCCAATGTGCAACCGAATTCCGGCAGCCAGGCCAACCAGGCGGTGTTTCTCGCGCTGATGCAGCCGGGCGATACGTTCCTCGGCCTCGATCTCGCCGCCGGCGGACATCTGACGCATGGCTCGCCGGTCAATCTCTCAGGCCGCTGGTTCAAGCCGGTGGCCTATGGCGTGCGCCGCGACGACAACCGCGTCGACATGGAGCAGGTCGCCCGCCTTGCTGCGGAACATAAGCCGAAGCTGATCATTGCCGGCGGCTCGGGCTACCCACGCTTCTGGGACTTCGAGAAGTTCCGCCAGATCGCCGACTCGGTCGGGGCTTATTTCATGGTCGATATGGCGCATTTCGCCGGCCTCGTGGCAGGCGGCGTGCATCCGTCGCCGTTCCCGCATGCGCATGTCGTCACCTCGACGACGCATAAGACCTTGCGCGGCCCGCGCGGCGGCCTCGTGCTGACCAACGATGCGGACATCGCCAAGAAGATCAATTCGGCCGTCTTCCCCGGCTTGCAGGGCGGCCCGCTGATGCATGTCATCGCCGGTAAGGCCGTTGCTTTCGGCGAGGCGTTGAAGCCCGACTTCAAGGTCTATGCGCGCCAGATCGTCGAGAACGCCAAGGCGCTCGCCGCGACGCTGGTCGGCGGCGGCTATGCCATCACCTCGGGCGGCACCGACAATCATCTGATGCTGGTCGATCTGCGGCCGAAGAACCTCACCGGGAAAGCGGCTGAGCAGGCGCTCGGCCGGGCCCACATCACCTGCAACAAGAACGGCGTGCCCTTCGATACGGCGAGCCCGATGGTCACCTCCGGCATCCGCCTCGGCACCCCGGCGGGCACATCGCGCGGCTTCGGCGTCGCCGAGTTCAAGAAGATTGGTGAATTGATCATCGAGACGCTCGACGGTCTCGCCAAGAATGGCGATGCCGAGAACGGCGCGGTCGAAGCCGCGGTCAAAACGCAGGTCGCGGAGCTGACGCACCGCTTCCCGATCTATTAACAGAGCGTTTTCGAGCGAAGTGGACACCGGTTCGCGTGAAGAAAACGCGTCGAACTCAAATCTCGTAGAGAACGCCGATGCGGTGCCCGTATTGCGGCAGTCTTGAAACGCAGGTGAAAGATTCGCGGCCGACGGAGGATGCTGCATCCATCCGCCGGCGGCGGGTCTGCCCTGATTGCGGCGGCCGCTTTACCACGTTCGAGCGCGTGCAATTGCGCGAGCTCACCGTCATCAAGAAGACCGGCCGGCGGGTGCCCTTCGATCGTGACAAGCTGATGCGCTCGGTCGAAGTCGCGCTGCGCAAGCGCCCGGTCGATGCCGAGCGTGTCGAGCGCATGGTCTCCGGCATCGTTCGCCAGCTTGAGAGCCAGGGCGATGCCGAGGTTCACAGCGACAAGATCGGTGAACTGGTGATGGAGGGGCTGCGCTCGCTCGACAGCGTGGCCTATGTGCGCTTCGCCTCGGTCTACCGCAATTTCCGCGAAGCGCGCGACTTCCACACGCTGATCGACGAACTGGCCCAAGGCGATCCCGACGAGCCGCCGCCGCCCAAGCCGAAATTATCGACGCGCGCATGAGCGCGCCGCCCGGCGTTGCCGATATCATTGCCGAGGATCGGCGCTTCATGGCGGCAGCGCTGAATTTCGCCCGCCGCGGCCTCGGGCGCGTCGCGCCCAATCCCGCAGTCGGCGCGCTTATCGTCAAGGACGGCATCATCATCGGCCGCGGCGCGACTGCACAAGGCGGACGACCGCATGCCGAAGTCCTCGCATTGCAAGAAGCTGGCGCCGCGGCGCGCGGCGCAACGCTCTACGTGACGCTCGAACCCTGCAGCCATTTTGGCCGCACGCCGCCTTGTGCCGATGCCGTCATCGCAGCGGGAATTGCCCGCGTCGTCTCGGCGCTCGACGATCCCGATCCGCGCGTCGCGGGGCAGGGCCATGCGCGGCTGCGTGCGGCGGGGATCGACGTCGCAACCGGCGTCCTTGCTGTTGCGGCGCGGCGTGCCAATCTCGGCCATATCTTGCGCGTGACCGAAGGGCGGCCGATGCTGACTTTGAAACTGGCCGAAACGGCCGACGGTTTCGCTGCCGGGCCCGTCGGCGCGGCGCGCCTCAAGATCACCGGCGAAGCCGCCAATGGCCGCGTGCATATGCTGCGCGCGCTGCACGATGGCGTGATGGTCGGCGTCGGCACGGCGCTTGCCGACGACCCGCAATTAAGCGTGCGGCTGCCCGGTCTCGAGGATCGCAGGCCCTTGCGCATCGTGCTCGATTCGCATTTGCGGCTGCCGCCCACGGCGCAGCTCGCCGCGACGGCGCAAGATTATCCGACGCTGGTCATCGCGGCCGAAGGTGCTGCGCAGGAGGTCGAGGCGCGCCTTGTCGCGCAAGGCGTCGACGTCGTCCGCGTCAAAGCCGATGCGGCCGGTCATGTCTCGCTCAATGCGGCGCTCGCCTTGCTCGGTGCGTGCGGACTGACGCGCATTTTCTGCGAAGGCGGCCCGTATCTCGCGGCGGCGCTGATCGAGCAGCGCCTCGCCGATGAGGTCATAATATTTCAAAGTTCGCTCTCGCTCGGCAAGGCGGGCCTGCCGGCGCTCGACGCCGCAAGCCGCGCGGCGCTCGCGGAGGCGACGCGCTATCGCGAACTTGCCCGCGGCCATGCGGGCGAAGACAGTTTTGTCGAATACGAACGGATCATCTGAATGTTCACCGGGATCATCACGGACGTCGGTACGGTCGAATCCGTTGTGCCGGAGGGCGCGCTGAAGCGGGTGCGTGTAAGCTGCGCCTATCCGGCGGAGACGATTGCGATCGGCGCGTCGATTGCAACGGGAGGCCCGTGTCTCACCGTCACGGCGCGCGGCAGCGCGAATGGGCGCACCTGGTATGATGTCGATGTCGGCGCCGAGACGCTCGAGCGAACCACGGCGGGCTCATGGAAGGTCGGCACCAAGCTTAATCTCGAACGTGCTTTGAAAATCGGCGACGAGCTCGGCGGTCATCTCGTGACCGGCCATATCGACGGCGTTGCCAGTATCGTGTCGGTCGAGCCTTTCGACGGGATGAGCCGCTTCGTCATTGCGGCGCCGGCTGCATTGGCGCGATTCATCGCGGAAAAGGGCTCGGTCGCACTCGATGGCACGTCGCTGACGGTCAATAGCGTCGACGGCAGGGAATTTTCCGTCCTGCTCATTCCGCATACGCTGGCTGAGACGACCTGGGGCGCACGGCGGCCGGGCGATACCATCAATCTGGAAGTCGATCTCATGGCGCGCTATGCCGCGCGCCTTGCCGAGGCGAAATAGGATCACCCGTGCTGGCGCATTGGCGGATGTTTGCGGGTTACAACGCGTGGGCGAATGCGCTCGTCTACGACGAGGCGGCCAAGCTCAGCGACGCTGATTATCGCGCCGACCGCGGCGCTTTCTTCAAGTCGATCCACGGGACGCTCAATCACCTGCTCGTCGCCGATCGCATCTGGATGCAACGCTTTACCCGTAAGGGCGAGGCGACGTACCAACTCGATGCCATTCTGCATGAGGCCCTTGCCGATCTGCGCGCCGCCCGGGTGCGCGAGGACGCGCGCATTTCGGCGTTCATCGACGGTCTCGACGAAGCGGAGCTCGCGCAGCCGATCTTCTATCGCGCTATCGCGAAGCCGGCCGAGATCGAACAGACGTTGGGCACGGCGCTGGCGCATTTCTTCAATCATCAGACGCATCACCGCGGCCAGCTGCATGGCCTACTGACCGGGCTGGCCGGCGTCGCGCCGAGCCTCGACCTCGTCGCTTACCAGCGGCAAATCGGGCTGAGCCGAAGCGCGCCGGTCTAAGACCGCGGAAGGGTTGTAAAATATATTTTAATAAACGATTTTTTATTTCCAGTATATTTATAGACTAAGTCATTATTCGGGGGTTCGTTTGCCGGTTCCTTTGCGAAGCGCGCGTCGTCAGCGCCACTTCCTCCATCCATGGCTCGTCGCAGCCTGCCTTCTTACTCCGCTTCTCGGGCAATCCGCGAAGGCGCAATATTTTTCGCTCGGCAAAGGCGGCTCGCCGCTCGAATTCTACGATATCGATTACAGCTATCTCGCCGATCCGGCGAAGCGGACCGGTCCGCTCGACGCGCTGCATTACATCGGCCTCGGCGGCGACGCCTATCTCTCGCTGGGCGGCGAGTTTCGCGAGCAGGCCTGGGCGCAGAACAACGAGGCCTATGCCTTGCGGACGCCGACGCGCAACGCCTACGACCTGCAGCGCGAACTGGTCGATTTCTATCTGCATATCGACCGCCATTTGGCGATCTTCGCCCAGGTCGGTCGCTTCGACTCGTTCGGCAAGATCAATCCAAGCACGACCGACAGGGACTACGGACGGCTCCAGCAGGGTTTTGTCGAACTGAAAGAGCCCGCCGGCCCGGCACAAGTCACGGCCCGCATCGGCCGGCAGGAGATTGCACTCGGCTCAGCCCGCTTCGTCTGGGTGAACGATAGCTCCAACGTGCGCACGACGCATGACGCGGTACGCATTCACAGCGATGTCCAGAACAACGTTGCGCTCGACTTCATCTATTCGCGGCCTGTCGTCTCGCAGCTCCAAGCCTTTTCCGATTTCGATACGCATAACGGTGTTTTCGGCGCGGTCTATGCGAGCGAAGCTCTGATCCCGAACATCTTCCATGTCGACGAATATTATTTCTACCGGCGCAATCTCGGCGCGCAATATCTCAAACTGACCGGCAACGAGGACCGCGACACGCTCGGCGGGCGTTTCTGGGGCGATTACGGGCCGTTCAAGTTCGACACCGATTTCGCCTATCAGTTCGGTACGTTCAACGGCGCGCCGATCTCGGCCTTCGGTACATCGACCCGCGTGCTTTACACGTTCGAGCGCGTCGTCTGGCAGCCGGGCCTGCAATTCCAGGGAAGCTATTTCAGCGGCAGCGGCGGCGGCAAAACCATCGGCACCTTCAGCGCGCCTTTTCCGCGGCCGACCTTGCTGAATTACATCGGCTTGAACACGCTCGAGAACGTGATCGAGGCCTATCCGGCCCTCGTGCTCAATCCGACGAGCAATTTCGCTTTCCGCCTGGGACCGGAGGTGCTCTGGCGTGCTTCCGTCAACGATGCGGTGTATATTTCTCGCGCAACGCCGCTGACGGCGACATTGTCCGCCAACGACAAAGCGAGCTATATCGGGACGAATCTGATCGCGACCGCGCAATGGCGCCCGGTCAGCACTGTCACGGTTTTCGGCGAATATTTGCACCAGCTCGCCGGTCCGGCGATCACCTTGGCGGGCGGCCGCCCGGCTGATGCGGGCGTCATTCAGGTCGATTTCAACTTTTAACCGTCCCGGCAGCGCCTTGGAACGGAACCCCGTGCTTGCCGCGGGCGCCGCGGCTTGTTAGTCAGCCGCTCGCGACAACGAGGTGAAGATGGCCGAAGCGCATCGTCCGAAGACATCCAAGAGCGAGCCCGGCGTCGACGGCGCGCGTTTCCTCATTGTCGAGGCGCGGTATTATGAGACGGTCGCGGCGCATCTGCTCGACGGCGCGGTGGCCGCGTTGAAGGCGGCCGATGCGCGCTATATCTGCTGGCAGGTGCCGGGCGCGCTCGAAATTCCGATCGCCGCGAAGATTGCGCTCGATATGGCGCGAACCGCCGGCGCGCCGTTTCAGGGTGTCATCGCGCTCGGCTGCGTGATCCGCGGCGAGACGGCGCATTTCGATATTGTCGCGGGCGAAAGCGCGCGGGCTCTGATGGACCTCGCAATGGCTGACATGCTGCCGCTCGGCAACGGCATTCTGACGGTCGAAAATAACGAGCAGGCTTTGGAACGCGCCGACCCGCAACAAGGCGACAAAGGCGGCGACGCGGCGCGCGCCGCGCTTGCCCTTTACCGCCTTCGGGCGGGGCAGGGAGCGCTTTGATGGCGCTCGCCCCGCAACGCGCCGCCGCGCGGCTCGCCGTCGTCCAGGCGCTTTATCAGATGGAGGTATCCGGCAAGGGCCTCGCCGAGACGCAGAGCGAGTTCGAGTCGTTCTGGATCGGTAATGAAATCGAAGGCGCGCAATATGAAGAGGCGGAGATCGCCTTTTTCCGCGACATTCTGGCCGGGGTGCTCACCGATCAGGGCCCGATCGACCGCGCGATCGACCGGACGCTTGCGAAGGGCTGGCCGCTGGTGCGCGTCGATGCCGTGATGCGCGCCATTTTGCGCGCCGGCAGTTACGAATTGCTTCGCCGCAAGGATGTTCCGGCGCGGGTTGTCATCAAGGAATATGTCGATGTCGCCGGCGCCTTTTTCGAACGCGACGAGGCCGGCATGATCAATGCCGTGCTCGACGCGTTGGCGCGGCAATATCGGTCCGAGGAGTTTCAAGAACGGGCCTGAGGATGCACCATGCCCCTGCCGCGTCCCAGCGAAGATGAGATCATCCAAAGACATTTCGCGCCGCTCGCCGGCCCCGCGGCGCTTGGGCTGCTGGATGATGCTGCGGCCTTCGCGCCGCCGCCGGGGGATCTGGTCGTCACCAAGGACATGCTCTGCGCCGGGGTGCATTTCTTCGCCGACGATCCGCCGGGCGCCATTGCCCGCAAGGCGCTGCGCGTCAATCTCTCCGATCTCGCCGCCAAAGGCGCCGCGCCGCTTGGCTTTCTCTTAGGCCTTGCGCTGCCGGACGATTGGACGCCGGATTGGCTTGCGGCTTTCGCGGCGGGCCTCGCGGAAGACGCTGCGGTCTATCAATGTCCGCTCTTCGGCGGCGATACGGTGAAGAGCCCGGGTGCTTTGACGCTCTCGATCACCGCGCTCGGCAGCGTGCCGAAGGGAACGCGGCTCATTCGCGCCAATGCGGCTGCGAACGATTTCCTCTATCTGTCAGGGACGATCGGCGATGCGGCGCTGGGACTTCTGCTGCGCGACCTGCCGGTGCCGGTTTGGAGCCATGGGCTCGGCGCCGAATCACAGGTTTTTCTGCGCGAGCGCTACCTGCTGCCGCAGCCGCGGCTCGGGTTGCGCGCGGCTCTGCTCGGCTGCGCCGATGCGGCCATGGATATATCGGACGGATTGGCCGGCGACCTCGCCAAAATGCTGCAGGCGAGCGGCCTGACGGCACAGATCGCCGTGGCCGACCTCCCGCTCTCGGCTGCGGCGCGCGAGGCCTTGGCGCAAGAGCCCGATCTGATTGAGACGCTGCTCAGCGGCGGCGACGATTATGAAATTCTCGCCGCAGTCGCGCCGGGCAAGGCCGCGGTCTTCGAGCAGGCCGCAGGCGCCGCCGGAATTCCTGTTCGCCAGATCGGCCGCGCGCAGGCGGGGGCAGATCCGGCAGTTTTCCGCGCCGCCGATGGCCGACCTCTGTCCCTGAAATCATTTTCCTATCGCCACTTTTAAGGCGCGGCGGACCTGTGCCTCTCCTCCTGCCGCAGGATTGCGCAACGCCGCGCTTTCGATCATGGTGCGGTGCGGGCGGCGCGCTGCCCGTTACGGGGGTGAACTGGAAGGGCGGCCGTTCGGCCAGGCCTTTGCAATTGCCTCCTCCTGCGCACGAACGATAAGCCGGATAAAAATCCGGCAGCGCGATCATAAACGAAGGGCGGAAATCGATGCTTGCAATTTGGATCATTATCGCTGCGGGGGTCTTGGCCGTCGCATATGGAGTTTGGACCGCGACGGAACTGCTGAAAGCGGACCCCGGCTCGCCACGAATGCAGGAGATCGCCGCTGCGATCGCCGAAGGCGCTCAGGCCTATCTGAAGCGGCAATATTCCACCATTGCGATTGTCGGCATTGTCATTTTCATCGTCCTCGGGCTCTTGTTGTCTTGGACCGTTGCGGTCGGTTTCCTGATCGGCGCCGTTCTGTCCGGCGCTGCCGGCTTCATCGGCATGAACGTTTCGGTGCGCGCCAATGTGCGCACGGCGCAGGCGGCAGCCAAATCGCTCGGCGCGGGGCTTGATATTTCCTTCAAGGCGGGCGCCGTCACGGGCATGCTCGTCGCCGGTCTCGCACTGCTCGGCGTCTCGGTCTATTTCGGCATTCTGACGGGGCCCCTGAAGCTAGAAGTCAACAGCCGCGAAGTCGTCGATGCGCTTGTGGCGCTCGGCTTCGGGGCTTCGCTCATTTCGATTTTCGCCCGCCTCGGCGGCGGCATCTTCACCAAGGGCGCCGATGTCGGCGCCGACCTCGTCGGAAAGGTCGAAGCCGGTATCCCGGAAGACGATCCGCGCAATCCCGCGACGATCGCCGATAATGTCGGCGACAATGTCGGCGATTGCGCCGGCATGGCCGCGGATTTGTTCGAGACCTATGTCGTGACGGTCGTCGCGACCATGGTGCTCGCGGCCATCTTCTTCGCCGGCACAAGCGCGCTGACGCGGACCATGCTTTATCCGCTCGGCATCTGCGCGGCCTGCATCGTCACCTCGGTCGCCGGCACCTTCTTCGTCAAGCTCGGCCCGACCAATTCGATCATGGGCGCGCTTTATAAGGGCCTGATCGCTACCGGCCTCCTCTCCATCGTCGGCCTCGCCATCGCGACGCAATTTTCGGTCGGCTGGGGCGCGATCGGCACCGTGAACGGGCTCACGATCACCGGCCTGCATCTCTTCATCTGCGGCCTGCTCGGCCTCGTTGTGACGGGCCTCATCGTCGTCATTACGGAATATTATACCGGCACCGGCAAACGCCCGGTCGTCTCCATCGCCCAAGCTTCGGTCACGGGACACGGGACCAATGTCATCCAGGGCCTTGCCGTTTCACTCGAAGCCACCGCGCTGCCGGCGCTGGTGATCGTCGGCGGCATCATCTTTGCCTCGCAGCTCGCCGGTCTCTTCGGCATCGCCATTGCGGTAACGACCATGCTCGGCCTTGCCGGCATGATCGTTGCGCTCGACGCGTTCGGCCCGGTCACCGACAATGCCGGCGGCATTGCCGAAATGTCCGGCCTGCCGAAGGAAGTGCGTCATTCGACCGATGCGCTCGACGCGGTTGGCAATACGACCAAGGCTGTCACCAAAGGCTATGCGATCGGTTCGGCGGGCCTCGGCGCGCTCGTGCTCTTTGCCGCCTATACGAATGACATCAAGCATTTCGCCGAGAGCGGCGTCGCCTATTTCAAGGATATCGGCACGGTCAATTTCGACCTTTCGAATCCTTATGTCGTGGCGGGGCTGATCTTCGGCGGCATTATTCCGTATCTCTTCGGTGGCATCGCCATGACAGCGGTCGGCCGCGCCGCAGGCTCGGTCGTCGAGGAAGTGCGTCGTCAGTTTCGCGATAAGCCCGGCATTATGGCGGGGACCGACCGGCCGGACTATGGCCGCGCCGTCGATATGCTGACGCGAGCCGCGATCAAGGAGATGATCATACCATCACTGCTGCCGGTGCTGGCGCCGCTCGTCGTTTATTTCGGCGTTCTGCTCCTATCCGGCTCCAAGGCTTCGGCGCTGGCAGCGCTCGGCGCCTCGCTTCTCGGCGTCATTGTCAATGGATTGTTCGTGGCGGTGGCGATGACCTCGGGCGGCGGCGCTTGGGATAATGCCAAGAAGAGTTTCGAGGACGGCTTCGTCGACAAGGACGGCGTCAAGCACATGAAGGGCAGCGAGGCGCACAAGGCCTCCGTCACCGGCGATACGGTCGGCGATCCTTACAAGGATACGGCCGGTCCCGCGGTCAATCCGGCGATCAAGATCACCAATATCGTCGCGCTACTGCTGCTCGCGATCCTCGCGCACTAAAGCATCGGACCGAAAAGTGCGCAGCGGTTTTCGGATGAACCCGATGCGGCGAGAGGGACTAATCGGACCGAAAAGTGCGCAGCGGTTTTCGGATGAACCCGATGCGGCGGGAGGGACGCATCGGACCGAAAAGTGCGCAGCGGTTTTCGGATGAACCCGATGCGATTCTTCAAAAGAAAACGGCCGGAGCGATCCGGCCGTTTTTTCATGCGATCATCAATTAAATCGCAAGAGCGATTTGAACATGCCGCTCAAGAGGCTCGAGTCGGCGCCGCCCGTCGGCGTCGTCCGCGAAATGAAGTCGTAGAGCTTGCCGTCTTTCATGCCATAATTGGCAAGCCGGGTCACCTTCTTGTCCTTGTCGAAATAGATCGCGAGGACATGCTGATCGGTGATCTTCTGATCCATAAAGGCATATTGGCGATCGGCCTTCTGGCTGATGTAATACCAGGCGCTGCCGCCGACCGTCGAGGTCGTCGACGGTGTGCCCATCACGACCAGCACTTGTTCCGCCGACGAGCCGATCTTGATCTGATTGAGCAGGCTGGGGTCGAGCTGATAGCCGTGGACGATGTCACCGTCATAGCCAAGACAGCCTGACACGCCTGCGGCCAGCGCCGCACAGAGGCCGAGCCGAAGAAGCAGGCTCAGGGCTATTGTTCTACGGGGTGCGGCCGTCTGTTCTTCTTCTGCGGCCGCCCTGAAAAAAATCATTCTTCGAAACTCCAGCCCCTTTAGTTCACGACGCATTCGGGTCGATTCGGTCTCAATGCGTAGACGTGATCGTTTCTGATACGTTAGAGGGGGACAGGCGGATAAGTCCACGCCATTTGCACAGACTTGATGGCGTTGAAAAACCGCTATCCACTTTTCGTCCCGCTCTTGTTGCCAAATGTGCATTGGCTGGCAATTCTTGGTGATGCGGAGCCGAACGATGCCTATCTTCCGCTCAGGCGGATATCAAGATCGCGGCTCGCCCCGCTCAAGCCGCGTGCAGGGATTCTAAAGTCATGATTTTTGGGCTTTTCCGGGGCAGAAGCAATGCCCGGCTGATCGAGCGGCTGCACGGAGAGGTCATCGCTGCGGCGCGCGACCCGGTTTTGTTCACGGATTACGGCATTGCCGATGACCTGGACGGACGCTTCGAGTCGATTGCTTTGCATGCGGCTTTGGTGCTGCGCCGCCTGCAGCACTTGCCGTCCCCGGGACCGGACATCGCCCAGGATCTCGCCGACGCGGTCTTTCGCCATTTCGACATCGGCTTGCGCGAGATGGGCATCAGCGACACGGGTGTGCCGCGGCGGATGCGCGATCTCGCCGAAGCATTTCTCGGCCGCGCCAATGCCTATAATCAGGCGCTCGCGCAGCCGGAGGAGACGCGGCTTCAAGAGCTTGCCGCGACCTTGTCGCGCAATGTTTTTGCCGGCCGCCAGGATGGCGCGCGGCTCGCTCGCTATGCCGGCTGTCTCGATGCCGCTTTGCAGCAAATGCCGCTCGCACAATTTCTCGAAGGCCCTATATTCGGCGGCGGGGCCGCCGTGAATGCAAGAGAGGTGCTGTGATGAGTAAAACCTACCCCCACGCGCCGCCAAAAATCTTTTCGCATCCCGTGCTTGTCGACGAAGTGCCGGAGCAGGGGCTCGATGTTACGCTCAGCGCCGATGCGCCCACCCGCGACGCTTTGGCCAAGGCCGATGGTCTCGCCGCGCTTGCCGCCCTGGAGGCGGATTTTCATGTCGCGCGACAGGGGCTTGCCCGCTTCAATGTCACCGGCACGGTGCGTGCGAAGATTACCCAGATCTGTGTGCTGACGCTGGAGCCGTTCGATAGCGATCTCGTCGAAGAGGTCGATGTCGATTTCGCCGAGGCTTCCGTTGCGGCCAAAGCGGCCGCCGAAGCCGATGCCCTGGTGGATGCCCAGCCGGCCGAACGCGATCCGCCCGATCCGATCGAGGACGGGACGATCGACCTCGGTGCCCTGGCGGCGGAATTCCTCGCCTTGGGCCTCGATCCCTATCCGCATAAGCCGGGGGCGGAGTTTGCCCCCGTCTCCGACCCGCATGACGTGACCGAGCGGCCCTTCGACGTTTTGAAAAAGCTCACCGATCAGTCTTGATCTTGCTCCGCTTGCGGGGCGGCCCGCTTTGGCTTAGCGGATCAGGCCGCAGTGTGACGGTCCGGCGAGACCGCCATTTTGCGTTTTGATGGATTCGTCAAAACGAGAACAAAATGGTGAATTCAAAAGCTTAGGGCATGTTTTTCGGAAAGCCGCGCGCATTTTTCGCCGCGTGCCCAAGGCGCGAGGAGCTTTTATGACGCAATCGGTGTGCATCGCGATCGATGCCATGGGTGGCGATCACGGCCCGGAGGTGATCCTCCCCGGTGCCGCGCTGGCGCTCGCTCGGCACGCCGATCTTAAGTTCATCTTCTTCGGCGATCAGGTGCGGCTGAAGCCCTTGCTTGCCGCCGATCCGCGTTTGGCTGCGGTCTCGAGCCTCCGGCATACGGACGTCGAAATCCGCATGGACGACAAGCCGAGCCAGGCTCTGCGCAACGGCCGGCGCACCTCCTCCATGTGGCAGGCCCTCGAAGCGGTCAAACGCGGCGAGGCCGATGCGGCCTTTTCGGCCGGCAACACCGGCGCGCTGATGGCCATGGCAAAAGTTTGCCTGCATATGATTCCGGCCATCGACCGGCCGGCCATCGCCGTGCTTTGGCCGACGCTGCGCGGCGAGTCGATCGTGCTCGATGTCGGCGCTTCCATCGGTGCCGATGCGCAGCACCTCGTCGATCTCGCGATCATGGGTTCGGCGATGGCGCGTATCGTGTTCTCGCTGCCGCGGCCGACGGTCGGCCTGCTCAATATTGGCGTCGAAGAGGTCAAGGGCATCGAGGAGGTCAAGGCGGCGTCGCGAATCCTGCGCGAAACGGAATCGGCCGATTTCGATTATCGCGGCTTCGTCGAAGGCGACGATATCGGCAAGGGCGCCGTCGATGTGGTGGTGACGGAAGGGTTCTCCGGGAATATCGCGCTGAAGACGGCCGAAGGCACCGCGAAGCAGATCAGCGCCTACCTGCGCGAAGCGCTGCGCGGCAGCGTCGCCTCGAAGCTCGGCTATTTGCTGGCGCGGCCGGCCTTCCGCGCGCTGGCGGACAAGATGGATCCGCGCCGCGTCAATGGCGGCATCCTGCTCGGGCTCGAAGGCGTTGTCATCAAGAGCCACGGCGGCTCCGATGCCGTCGGTACCGCCCGGGCGCTCGAGATCGGCTACGAAATGGTCCGCGACGAGCTCCTGCGCAAAATCCAGGATTCCTTAAGCGAACGCGCCGAGCCGGCGGCTGCCCGAGTCGCCGACCCGGAGGATATTGTGCGCTCCTGATCGGGGAGGGCGGCAAGTTCGGGCTTCTGCCGCAGCGAAAAATGCTCTAGAGCGGGGCGCCGAAGGCGGATATCGGTTTTCCCCCCAAAGTTCCGCTCTAAGCCCTTAGAATCGATCACGTTCATGATTTTGGGTCGAACCGATCCAAGCCGTCGTGGTCGCAGCCGGCCGATCGGCAATTTGGATAGGAAAAGCTGTTGACCCGACCGCAAAATGCCGTTCTCCGCTCCGTCGTCATTGGCCTCGGGTCGTATCTTCCAAAGCGGATCTTGAGCAATGCCGACCTCGAGAAAATGCTCGACACCAGCGATGCCTGGATCACCCAGCGCACCGGCATCAAGCTGCGCCACATCGCGGCGGACGATGAGCGAACCTCGACGCTCGCGACCCATGCCGCGCGGGCCGCGCTCGCCGAGGCGGGGCTCGAAGGCAAAGACATCGATCTCCTGATCGTTGCGACGACGACGCCCGACTACACCTTTCCGTCTGTCGCGACGCAGGTCCAGGCCGCGATTGGCATGACCGGCGGCGTCGCCTTTGACCTGCAGGCTGTCTGCTCGGGTTTCATCTTTGCGCTGACGACGGCCGACAAGTTTCTGACCGCAGGTTCGCACAAGCGGGCTCTCGTCATCGGCGCCGAAATTTTCTCGCGGCTGCTCGATTGGAAGGATCGCGGCACCTGTGTGCTGTTCGGCGACGGCGCCGCGGCGATGGTCCTCGAAGCACAGCCGGGCGGCGGCACGACTGCGGATCGCGGAGTCTTGACGGCGCATCTGCGCTCCGATGGCCGGCATTTCTCGAAGCTTTACGTCGATGGCGGCCCGTCTTCGACGCAGACCGCTGGCCATATCCGCATGGAAGGGCGCGAAGTCTTCAAGCTAGCCGTAACCATGATTACCGATGTGGTGGAGGCGGCCTTCGCGGCGACTGGGACGACGGCGGAGGATCTCGATTGGTTCGTGCCGCATCAGGCCAATGCAAGAATCATCGACGCTTCTGCCGAAAAGCTCAATATCGCTCCGCAAAAGGTCGTGAAGACTGTCGCCTTTCACGGCAACACGTCGGCGGCTTCGGTGCCGCTGGCGCTTGCGGCGGCGCGTGCCGACGGGCGGATCAAGCCTGGCGATCTCGTGATGCTCGAAGCGATGGGCGGCGGCTTCACCTGGGGCGCAGCGCTTGTTCGTTGGTAGATGCGGCGCCTCCGCAACATCGGCGAACTTTATTCGCATCGGCGTCGGTGCGGGGCCAATCCTTTCAAACTATTGCGTTGACTTATGTTTTGCGTCAAGTTTAAGCAAGTAAAAGCGATGAGCGCCGTTTTGCGTGCGGGGGGATTGCAGGGACCAATCAGATGGTTAGGAGAATTTCCTCTGGTCCGGGATGGCGGTTTTTTTGTGCCGCGTTTTTCTGCAATGAGTTTGCGTGATTGCTAAGAGACTGCATCATTATCGCCGCTGATACGAAGTCATCCATTCAAAAATTATCGAGTTCCAAAATGGGCAAAAGTGAATTGTCGACAACAATTCCGTTCCCGGAAAATGTGCCGGGCGTTATCGCCGATGCCAAAAATCCGGATGGCTCGCGAACGGTGACGCGTGTCAATCTTGCCGAGGCCGTCTATCAGCAGGTCGGTTTGTCGCGCAAGGAATCGGCGGCGCTCGTCGAACAGGTTCTCGATGAGATCACCGAGCGCTTGATTGCCGGCGAATCCGTGCGGCTTTCATCGTTCGGCTCGTTCAGTGTGCGCCATAAGGGTCAGCGCGTCGGCCGCAATCCCAAGACCGGGGTCGAAGTGCCGATTAAAGAGCGGCGCGTGCTCGTATTCAAATCGTCAAATCTGCTGAAAGCCCGAATCAACGGCGTTCCCGGCAAGCCTGATTCCGAGTAATCTGATTCGCTACATACGGCGCGATTCGGCGCAACACGGGCCGCTTGGTTGAGGCGTCAGTGTTTGCAGCGCGATAGGCGTTAACGACGCGCCGGAATTTGGAGCGATCGGAACATGGAAAAGACGGCCGATGCGTTCAGAACGATCAGCGAGGTCGCCGAAGACCTCGATTTGCCGCAACATGTCTTGCGTTTTTGGGAAACGCGGTTTTCGCAGATCCGCCCGCTGAAACGCGGCGGCGGCCGCCGCTATTACCGGCGCGAAGATATCGCCCTTCTGCGCGCCATTCGACAGCTTCTCTACGGCGAGGGCTATACGATCAAGGGCGTGCAGAAAATCCTGAAGGAGCAGGGCGTGCGCGGCGTCGTGGCTGCCTGGCGCGGCGAGGCCGAGATCGTCCCGGAGGAGGAACTGCCGGTCGAAGTGGCGCTGCCGAATGCGATGGCCGAACCGGCCCGGCCGAGGCCCGCCTCCGGCGCCGCCGCGCAGAGCTTCGCGTTCGAAGGCTTTGAAGAGAGCTTTGTTGCGCCGCCGGCAGGGGGCGAAGGCACAGGGCTGGGGCCTGCCGATTACAAGGTTTTGGAGACGCTGCTCGCCGAGCTCAGCGAATGCGAGCGGCTGCTCGGCAATGCCCGCCGGCCGGCCAATCCGCAATAACGCCGCCGCTGGTTAGGCGGCGGATTTTGCCGCGCCGGCAATGCGCGTTGCGGGGCCTTGGCGCTTTCTCTATAAGGGCCGCAGTCGGAGTGTAGCGCAGCCCGGTTAGCGCACTAGTCTGGGGGACTAGGGGTCGTGGGTTCGAATCCCGCCACTCCGACCATCCTGCCGCGCCACCGTTCGGCATCGCTTGGCGCGACCCTATCGATGTGAACCATTTCTCAGCTTACGCCGATTGGTATCGGCGAGTGAGCGGAAGGAGAGACGATGATTTCCGTGACATTTCCCGATGGCGCGGCGCGCCAGTATCCGGCCGGCATCCGCGGCAGCGAGATCGCCAAGGGCATTTCGCCCTCGCTCGCCAAGCGCACCGTCGCCATGGTGCTGAATGGTGAGCTCGCCGATCTGGCCGACCCGATCGAGCATGACGTCAAACTCGAGTTCATCGACCGCGAGGACCCGCGCGCGCTGGAACTTATCCGCCACGATGCCGCGCATGTGCTGGCCGAGGCGGTGCAATCGCTCTATCCCGGCACGCAGGTGACGATCGGCCCGGTGATCGAGAACGGCTTCTATTACGACTTCTTCCGCAATGCGCCGTTCACCCCCGAGGATTTTCCGGCCATCGAGAAGAAAATGGCGGAGATCATCGCGCGGGATAAGCCCTTCACCAAGGAAGTCTGGTCGCGCGAACAGGCGAAAGCCTGGTTCGAGGAGCATGGCGAGGCCTTCAAGGTCGAACTCGTCGACGCGATCCCGGAAGATCAGGATCTCAAAATCTATAAGCAGGGCGAGTGGCTCGATCTCTGTCGCGGGCCGCACATGACGTCGACCGGCAAGATTGGCAACGCCTTCAAGCTGATGAAGGTCGCCGGCGCCTATTGGCGCGGCGATTCCAACAAGCCGATGCTGCAGCGCATCTATGCGACGGCCTTTGCGAAACAGGCCGAGCTCGACGCTTATCTCAAGCAGATCGAGGAGGCGGAGCGGCGCGACCATCGCCGTCTCGGCCGCGAGATGGATCTGTTCCATTTCCAGGAAGAAGGGCCGGGCACGGTCTTTTGGCATCCGAAGGGCTGGACCCTGTTTCAGACGCTGATCGCCTATATGCGCCGGCGCCAACAGGCGGCGGATTATGTCGAGGTCAACACACCGCAAGTGCTGGACCGTGCGCTGTGGGAAACGTCCGGTCATTGGCAGACCTATCGTGAAAACATGTTCACGACGATCACCGAGGACGAGCGCGTCTTCGCGTTGAAGCCGATGAATTGTCCGGGGCATATCCAGATCTTCAAGAACGGTTTGAAGTCCTATCGCGATCTGCCGCTGAAGATCGCCGAATTCGGCATCGTGCATCGCTATGAGCCGTCCGGCGCCATCCATGGCATCATGCGCGTGCGCGCCTTCACGCAGGACGATGCGCACATCTTCTGCACCGAAGACCAGATCATGGATGAAGCGCTGAAGATCAACGATCTCATCCTGTCGATCTACGCAGACTTCGGCTTCGACGATGTCGTGGTGAAACTCTCGACGCGGCCGGATAAGCGGGTCGGCTCGGATGAGGCCTGGGACAAAGCCGAAGCCGCTTTGCAGCAAGTGCTCGATGTGCTCACGGCGCGCGGCCTGAAGACGCAGATCAGTCCCGGCGAAGGCGCCTTCTACGGGCCAAAGCTCGAATATACTTTGCGCGATGCCATCGGCCGCGAGTGGCAATGCGGCACGACCCAGGTCGACTTCAATCTGCCGGGCCGTTTCGGCGCCTTCTACATCGGTGCCGACAGCGAAAAGAAGACGCCGGTGATGATCCACCGCGCGAGTTTCGGTTCGCTGGAGCGCTTCACCGGCATTTTGATCGAACATTATGCCGGCCATCTGCCGCTCTGGCTGTCGCCGGTGCAGATCGTCGTCGCCACCATCACCCAGGATGCCGACGACTATGCCTATGATGTCGTGACGCAAGCACGCAAGCTCGGCCTGCGCGCCGAATTCGATCTGCGCAACGAGAAGATCAACTACAAGGTGCGCGAGCATTCGCTCGCCAAAATCCCGGTGCTGCTCGTCGTCGGCAAGCGCGAGGCACAGGAGCGCACCGTCTCGGTGCGCCGTCTCGGTACGCAGGATCAGGTGAGCCTGCCGCTCGATGCGGCGCTGGCGGCGCTGGCCGGCGAGGCGACGCCGCCGGATTTGCGCCGGCTTGCATCCGTCGAGGCGCCGGCGCTCGCGCCCGATATCGGTTGAGCTTAAGCTCTCGGCTAAGGGAATTATCCGGTTCTTAACCCTGGCTTTGCCTTTTCATTGCCGCAAGATCGCGCCAGAAAGAATGGCGGCAGAGGGGCAAAGCCTGAGTCATGCGGCACGGGCTTTGCGGCGTGTTAACGGGTCGTTACCCGGCATCGGATAAATCGACCGAATGATCCGACGTCCTGATGTGCCGAGGGGTATTTGTCCGGCAGCGTGCCGGCGGGGGAGGGGAGCCTTGGTGGCGCCGATCCTGAGCGCCGTGTTGTGTCTTGCGGGCGCCCTCATGCTTGCCGGCTGTTCCGGCTCCGTGCCTGATACTGAAGTCTATCCGACTGCCGCCGATTTCGAAATCCACGGCATCGATGTGTCGCGCTACCAGGGCGACATCGATTGGAATGCGGTGCGCAGTTCCGGCGTGCGTTTTGCCTGGATCAAGGCGACCGAAGGCGGCGACCGCGTCGACGCGAAATTCGATCAGAACTGGATGGAGGCGAAGGCCGCGGGCATTCCGCGCGGCGCTTATCATTTCGCCTATTGGTGCCGCCCGGCAGAGGAGCAGGCCGCCTGGTTCATCCAGCACGTGCCGAGCGATCCGCAGGCGCTGCCGCCGGTGCTCGATGTCGAATGGAATCCCGTTTCGCAGACTTGCCCGGTGCATATTCCGCGCGAACAGGCGCTGGCGATGATGAAGACCATGCTCGAGGCCATGGAACACGCCTATGGCAAACGGCCGATCATCTACACCTCGGTCGATTTCTATCGCGACGTGCTGTCGGACGGCGCCTTTGTCGATTATCCGATGTGGGTGCGCAGCGTGAAATGCTATCCCGACGTCAAATATGCCGGCCGGCATTGGAATTTCTGGCAGCATACGGCCCAGGGCCGCGTGCCCGGCATCCGCGGCTATGTCGACCGCAATGCGTTCTACGGCTCCTCGCAGGACTGGCACACTTGGCTCGTTGCCGAGGCGGTCGAAGGCGGCTGATGCGACGCGCTCAGGCGTCGGCACGGGCCGGGCGCCGCGGTCCCGTCGGCGCCGCGTGCATGCCGATCTCGCTTGGCAATCCCTGCAATTCGGCGCGCTGCTTCGGCAAAGCGCCGGGATAGTTCTCTTGCAAAAAAGCGATCAGCTTTTCGCGAATTTCGCACCGCAAGTCCCAGACCTCTTGCGAGTTCTCCGCACTCGCCAGGGCCCGAAGCTCTATGCAGCGGTCTGACGCATCCGTCACTTGCAAATTGACGACACGCCCGTCCCACAGCTTCGAAGCCTTGACGATCTCCGTCAGCTGCTGCCGGACCTGTTCGACCGGCGTCGTGTAATCCACCCACAGCAAGACGGTGCCGATGAGCTCGGACGAAACGCGCGTCCAGTTCTGGAACGGGGTTTGGAGAAAATAGGAAAGCGGCACGATCATTCGCCGCCAATCCCAGATTTGGATGACGACATAAGTCCCGTTGATTTCTTCGACCCAACCCCATTCATTTTCGACGACCACCGCATCGCCGATACGGATTGGCTGCGTTATGGCGATTTGGACGCCGGCGATGAGGTTGGTGAGCACCGGGCGGGCTGCGAGACCGACAATGATCCCGGCGGCGCCGGCAGACGCGATCAGGCTGACGCCGAACTGGCGGACCTGCGGAATGCTCATCAGGGCGACGGCGATGGTGATCATAATGACCACCGTCTCCGTGGCGCGGCGCAGCACGCGCACTTGCGTCAGATGTTTGCGCGCAAGCAGATTGTTCGCGACGTCGATCCGGAAACGTCTGATGTAAAAATCGCCGGCCAGTTCGATGGCCATGAGCGCCGCCCAGCCGGTCAGCAGGGTGAAGCAGATGGCGAGGATTTGCGCGATCAGCAGTGCCGTTGCGTGCGAAAGCGGTGCGATTGGCAAAGCCAGCGCCACAGCTGCCAGGACGAGCGCGAAACGCGTTGCGCCGAAGACGCGTGAGATCAGCGATTGGACGAACAGGTGATCGGCGCCGATCAGGCGACGGATCAGCCGCATGATCGTGCGATGGAAGAAGAGCGCCAACGCCGCCGCCGCCGTAAGCACGACAAGGCTGATCAACCAGCCGGGCAGGTAGTGCCCGAGGTCGCGTATCCACCAGGGAAGACGTGCGGCTGCGGTCATCGCGCTTTTCCTTTACGCGATGAATGCGCGGCGATTTTCTCCGGTTCCTTAGATCGTTCGCATCTGCGAAAGCGGCGCCGAACTGGCGCCGCTTGACGGGAATGTTCGCCCTATCTAGCCGCCGAGGCTGGCCTTGGCGCGCTGCCACCAGCCGGTTCGCTTCGGCCGGTTCGGCTCGGGCTCAGCCGGTTCGGCCACCTCCACGGCGGGTTCGGCGGCGATGGCGGCCGGGGCCGGGATAGGGGCAAGGGGCTCGCTTGGATGCGGCGTTGCCGGCGGCAAAGCCTCAGCCGCAAGCGGCTGCGGCGCGTCGTAGGCTCGGGTCTCGCCCGGCGCCGACTCGCGGACGAAGAAATCGTCGTGCTCGACCGAGCCGAAGTCCTCCGCCGGTTCGCCTACACCGGATCCCGCCGCCGTCTCTGCACCGTTTTCCGCGTGAAGAGGTTGCGCCTCCGGCCGCTCGGCGCCGCCGCGGCCTCTACGCCGGGAGCGCCGCCGCCGTGGCCGGTCGCTGCGCGGCGGCAGAAGCTCGTTTTGCTCCTCGTCGCCCTCGGCCTCGTCGGTTCCGCCGGCTTCGGCTTCCGGCTGAGCGTCGATGCCGGCGACATAGGCAAGCGCATCGTCCGAAGGCTGTGGCGCATTGGCCGGGA